>CAZZZX010000073.1:0-9404 GCA_964658585.1 uncultured Novosphingobium sp. | reverse complement strand
CTCGCCGCAGATGCCGAGCTTGATGTCGGGCCGGGTCGCGCGACCGCGCTGCGCCGCAATCTCGATCAGCTCGCCGACGCCCTCGACATCGAGGCTGACGAAGGGATCCTTGGGATAGATGCCCTTCTCGACATAGACGCCGAGGAAGCGCGCCGCATCGTCGCGCGACACGCCGAGCGCGGTCTGGGTGAGATCGTTGGTACCGAACGAGAAGAACTCGCCGACCTCGGCGATCTCGCCCGCGCGCAGCGCCGCGCGCGGTAGCTCGATCATCGTGCCGACCAGATATTCGAGCGTCCGGCCCTTCTCGGCGAACACCGCCGTCGCCGCCGCGTCGATCACCGCCTTCATCAGCTCGAGCTCGCGCCGCGTCGCCACCAGCGGGACCATCACCTCGGGGATCGGCGCCGCCCCGCTCGCCGCGGCGACATCGCACGCCGCCTCGAAGATCGCGCGCGCCTGCATCTCGTAGATCTCGGGATAGGTCACGCCGAGCCGGCAGCCGCGATGGCCGAGCATCGGGTTGAACTCGTGCAGCTCGGACGCGCGCTGGCGGAGCTTCTCGACCGAGATGCCCGATGCGGTCGCGACCTCCTCGAACTCGGCCTCCTCGTGCGGCAGGAATTCGTGCAGCGGCGGATCGAGCAGGCGGATCGTCACCGGCAGCCCCGCCATGATCTCGAAGATCGCGGCGAAGTCGGCGCGCTGCTCGGGCAGCAGCCGGTCGAGCGCACGGCGCCGCCCGGCCTCGTCCTCGGCGAGGATCATCTGGCGCACCGCGGTGATGCGGCTCGCCTCGAAGAACATATGCTCGGTGCGGCACAGCCCGACGCCCTCGGCACCGAAATCGCGCGCCGTGCGGCAGTCGAGCGGCGTCTCGGCATTGGCGCGGACCTTGAGCCGGCGGCCCTTGTCGGCCCATTCCATCAGCGTGCCGAAATCGCCCGCCAGCTCCGGCTGCACGGTGGCGACCTCGCCCGCCATCACCTCGCCGGTCGTGCCGTCGAGGGTGATGACGTCGCCCTCGCCGAACTCGCGGCCCGCGACGCGCATCCGCTTCGCCTTGCTGTCGATCGCGAGCGTGCCCGCGCCCGACACGCAGGGCCGGCCCATGCCGCGCGCGACCACCGCGGCATGGCTGGTCATGCCGCCGCGCGCGGTGAGGATACCGCGCGCCGCGTGCATCCCGTGAATGTCCTCGGGGCTGGTCTCGGTGCGCACCAGGATGACGCTCTCGCCCCCGTTCGCCCGTGTCTCGGCGGTCTCGGCGTCGAACACGATGACGCCCGAGGCGGCGCCCGGCGAGGCGGGCAGGCCCTTGGCGATCACGTCGCGATGCGCCGCGGGATCGAGCGTCGGGTGGAGCAGCTGGTCGAGCGCGGCGGGATCGACGCGCAGGATCGCGGTCTGCTCGTCGATCAGCCCCTCATTGGCCATGTCGACCGCGATCTTGAGCGCGGCCTTGGCGGTGCGCTTGCCCGAGCGCGTCTGGAGCATCCACAGCGTGCCCTCCTGCACGGTGAACTCGATGTCCTGCATGTCGCGGTAATGCGTCTCGAGCGTGTCGAACACGCGCGCCAGCTCCTCGTAGACGGCGGGCATCGCCTCTTCCATCGACGCTGCCCTAGCCCCCGCCTCCTCTCGCGCGCGCTTCGTCAGATATTGCGGCGTGCGGATGCCCGCGACGACGTCCTCGCCCTGCGCATTGATGAGGAACTCGCCATAATAGGCGCGGTCGCCCTTGGCGGGATCGCGGGTGAACGCCACGCCCGTCGCCGAGGTGTCGCCCATGTTGCCGAACACCATCGCCTGGACGTTGACCGCGGTGCCCCACGTCGCCGGAATGTCGTTCAGCCGGCGATAGACCTTGGCGCGCTCGCACTGCCACGATCCGAACACCGCGCCGACCGCGCCCCACAGCTGATCGTGGACATCCTGCGGGAAGGGCTTGCCCCACAGCTTCTGGACCAGCGCCTTGTATTCGCCGACCAGCGCCTTCCAGTCGTCGGCGGAGAGTTCGGTGTCGAGGGTGAAGCCCTTGTCCTCCTTGGCGATCTCGAGCGCTTCCTCGAAGGCGTCGTGATCGAGCTCGAGCACCACGTCCGAATACATCTGGATGAAGCGGCGATAGCTGTCCCAGGCGAAGCGCTCGTCCTGCGAGGCCGCCGCCAGCCCCTCGACCGTCGCGTCGTTGAGCCCCAGGTTGAGCACGGTGTCCATCATGCCGGGCATCGACACGCGCGCGCCCGAGCGGACCGAGACGAGCAGCGGGTCGGTCGCGTCGCCGAACCGTTTGCCGGTGATCCCCTCGATATGCGCGAGGCCGGCCGCCACCTCGGCGCGCACGCTGTCGGGAAACGCCTGCCCTTCCGCATAATAGCGCGCGCACATCTCGGTCGAGATGGTGAAGCCCGGCGGCACCGGCAGCCCGATCGAGGCCATCTCGGCGAGGTTCGCGCCCTTGCCGCCGAGCAGGTTCCTGTCGCCCTGCCCGCCGTCGGATACCCCGCCGCCGAAGCGATAGACGTAGCGCGGATCGCTGGCGGCCGGATCGGCGCCGGCCCGGGCGGAGAGCGTGGTGGCCACTGTGTCTATCCCTCTATCCTGGAGAAGTCGGCGATATTGTGCATCGCAGCACGAAACTTGTCGAGCAGCGCCAGCCGTGTCGCGCGCTGTGTCCCATCCGGGGAATTGACCGTGACATCGTCGAAGAAGCGATCGATCGCGGGGCGGATGATGGCGAGCGCGGTCATCGCGTCTTCGAAACGCTCGTCGGCGATAGCCTGATTCGCGAGCGGAAGCTGCGCGTCGAGCGCGTCGGCGAGCGCGCGTTCGGCAGGTTCGGGAGTGTATGCGAAGACGAACGCCCCGCCCTCCCCGTCATGCCGGACCTGTTCCGGCATCCACTCCGGGTCCAGCGACGGCGCCGGATCTCCGGTGGACCCCGGAACAGGTCCGGGGTGACGATCACCTGGTTCGACCCCGTCCTTCTTCGCCTCGGCGCGCAGGATGTTGGCGGCACGCCGATACCCGGCGAGCAGGTTCGCCCCATCCTCGGTCTCGACGAACGCCTGCAACGCCTTCACCCGCGCGAGCAGCCGGACGAGATCGTCCTCCCCGCCGAGCGCGAACACCGCATCGATCAGGTCGTGGCGGACACCTGCCTCGCGCTGCTGGACCTTGAGGCGGTCGGCGAAGAAGTCGAGGAGCACATTATTCGTCTTGGCAGCAATGGCTATCGCGTCAGTCTTATAGGTTTCGAGCGTGCCTCGATCTGGCCATTCCGCGCCCGAAAGGTCGCGGTAGCCAGCCAGTTTAAGCGCCTCGTCAAAATATGCTTTTGAGTGAGTGCGTTGCAACCGCTGAGCCAGCGCCTGCAAGAAAATGACCTTCAACAGCTCGACGTCGATTCCCGCAGCGAATATGGTGGAGATCGACCCTAGCGCAGCTCTACGAAGGGCGTAGGGATCCTTTGAACCAGTCGGAGGCATCTCATTCGCAAAAAACGCGACTAGCGTATCCAGCTTGTCCGCAAGGCTCACCGCCACCGTCACCGGCGCGGTCGGCACGTCGTCGCCTTGGCCGACCGGCTTGTAGTGATCGCGGATCGCGTCGGCGACCGCGCCGGGCAGCCCCTGGTGCCGCGCATAATAGCCGCCCATCACGCCCTGCAGTTCGGGAAACTCGCCGACCATGCCGGTGACGAGATCGGCCTTGCACAACAGCGCGGCCTGTTCGGCGAGGTCGGCCAGTTCCCCTCTCCCCCGAGGGGAGAGGGATTATCCCCTCCTCGACCAGCCAGCGCGCCAGCCTGGCGACGCGCGCGGCCTTGTCCGCCACCGTGCCGAGCTTCTCGTGGAAGACGATGCGGTCGAGCTTCTTCGCCTGTTCGGCGAGCGGCACCTTGAGGTCGGTCTCGTAGAAGAAGCGCGCGTCGGCGAGCCGCGCCGCGAGCACCTTGCGATTGCCCTCGACGATGGCCGCGCCGCCGTCCGACGCCGCGATGTTGGCGGTGCAGACGAAGGCGTCGGCGAGCGCGCCCGATGCATCGCGGCACACGAAATATTTCTGGTTCACCCGCGCGGTGAGCTGGATCACCTCGGGCGGCACGCTGAGGAACGCGGGATCGAAGCGGCCGAGCAGCGGCACCGGCCATTCGGTGAGCCCGGCATTCTCCGCGACCAGCCCCTCGTCCTCGACCAGCACCAGCCCCGCCGCCGCGGCCGCCGCCTGCGCACCGTCGCGCACGATGCGGCGGCGTTCGTCGGCATCGACGATGACGTGCGCCGCACGCAGCGTCGCGGCATAGGCGCCGGCGTTCGGGATCGTCACCGTGCCGGTGTGCAGGAAGCGATGCCCCGCGGTCGTGCGCCCGCTGGCGAGGCCCGCGATCTCGACCGGCACCACCGCCTCGTCGAGCAGCGCGATCACGCCCTGCAGCGGCCGCACCCAGCGCGGGCTCTCGGTGGAGAGCGACGCCGCGCCCCAGCGCATCGCCTTGGGCCAGGGGAAGCCGCGGACGATCGCGGGGATCGCCTCGGCCAATACGTCGCTTGTCGCGCGGCCGGGCTTCTCGATCACCGCGAACAGCACGCTGTTGCCCTTGGCATCGGCACGCTCGACGAGCCGGTCGCGCGTCAGCCCGGTCTTGCCGAGAAAGCCCGCGATCGCCTGTGCCGGCGCATCCGCGCGCGGGCCCTTGATTTCTTCCGAGACCGCCTGCGTCGCCGCGGGCAGGCCCCGGGCGATCAGCGCCAGCCGGCGCGGCGTGACGAACGGCTCGATCGCCCGTGCGGCGAGACCCGCCCTGGCCAGCTCGGCGGCGAACAGCCGCACCAGATCGGCCGCCGCCTTCTCCTGCATCCGCGCAGGGATCTCCTCGGACAGCAGCTCGAGCAGGAAATCAGCCATGGATCGGCTCCGCGGCGATGCCGTGCCGGGTCAGGCAGGCGAGCGCGTCGCCGCCCGCCACGCAGGTCGCGATCAGGTCGCCGAGCGCGCCGCGCCCGCGGATCAGCCGAGCCGGATTATGATCGGCGTCCGCGACGAGCAGATGGTCGCGGCCGGGGCCGGACGGGAACCGGCGCCAGTGCGGCCGATCGACCGCGCCGTTGATCGTGACGTAGCGCGTCCCCGGAACGAACCGCCCCTCCAGGCTCTCGACCCGCCATTCGGTGATCGCATCGCGGTAGCGGCGCCAGCGCCGCTCCTCGGGCACGATGCCGGGATGCACCGACCATTGCGGCGCGAAGGCGATCACCGTCGCGCACGCGATCAGACCGCTCGCCCAGATCGCGCCGAACCCGCCCATGCTGTTGCCGACCGCCACCACCCGTCGCCCGGCGACCAGCGGCGCGAGGATCGCGGTGAGGTCCGCGGGCGCGACCGCATTGTACCAGCTCCGCCGCTTGTCGGTGACGAACACCGCCGAGAAGCCCGGCAGCCGGGTCGACGCGACGAATTCCTCGGGCGGCGCCCCGTCCATGTTCGCCCCGATGCCGGTGAAGCAGAGCACCGTGCCCGGCGCGTCCGCCTCGCCGAGCGTCGCGACGCGCAGCACCTCGTCCTCGAACACGGGCGACGGCGCGGATGTCTCCACGATCGGGGCGAAGGCGTTCACGCCGCCCACCCGTGCGTCTCCATCCACGCCGCGCACGCGCCCTTGGCCAGATCGCGCACCCGGCCGATATAGGCCTGCCGCTCGGCGACCGAGATCACGCCGCGCGCGTTGAGCAGGTTGAAGACATGGCTCGCCTTGATCGCCTGCTCATAGGCCGGGATCGGCAGCTTCTCGGCGAGGCACCGTCCGCTCTCGGCCTCGGCCTTGCGGAACAGGTCGAGCAGGCTGTCGGTGTCGGCGATCTCGAAGTTCCACTTCGACATCTGGCGCTCGTTCTCGAGGAACACGTCGCCATAGCTCGTGCCGCGATCGTTGAAGGCGAGATCGTACACGCTGTCGACGCCCTGGATGTACATCGCCAGCCGCTCGAGCCCGTAGGTCAGCTCGCCCGCCACCGGCTTGCAGTCGAAACCGCCCATCTGCTGGAAATAGGTGAACTGGGTCACCTCCATGCCGTCGCACCACACTTCCCAGCCCAGTCCCCAGGCGCCGAGCGTGGGGCTCTCCCAATCGTCCTCGACGAAGCGGATGTCGTGGAGGCGCATGTCGACGCCGATCTCGGCGAGGCTGTCGAGGTAGAGCTGCTGGAGATCCGCGGGGGACGGCTTCAGGATCACCTGATACTGATAGTAATGCTGCAGCCGGTTGGGATTCTCGCCGTAGCGGCCGTCGGTCGGGCGGCGGCAGGGCTGGACGAAGGCAGCGTTCCACGGCTCGGGGCCGAGCGCGCGCAGCGTGGTCGCGGTGTGGAAGGTGCCGGCGCCCATCTCCATGTCGTAGGGCTGGAGGATGACGCAGCCTTGCCGGCTCCAGTAATCGTGGAGCCTGAGGATCATCGCCTGGAAGGAAAGCGGGTTCGCGGCTGCGGGCATGGCGCGCCGCACTAGGACGGGGCGTGCATCCCGGTCAAGCAAACCGCCGCTTGCACGCCGGGCCGCCGCCTGTAGGGGTCGGTGGCATGATCCGCCCCCGCCTGCGCGCCGCGCTCGCCGCCTTCGCCGCCCTGCTCCAGCCCGTCGCCGCCGCGCCGCTGGCGGCACGCGCGCCGCATCACCTCGCGACCATCCGCCCGGCGCTGTGGGAGCTCAAGGGCAAGCACGGCACGATCTGGCTGTTCGGCACGATCCACGCGCTGCCGCCGCATTTCGAGTGGCAGACCGCGAAGCTCCGCGCCACCGTCGCCCGGGCCGATCGCCTGGTGATCGAGGCGGTGATCGATCGCGACAGCGGCGACGCGGCGACCGCGATGGCGACGCTGGGTGTCGCCACCAGGCCGATCCCGCCGATCGCGGATCGCGTGCCCGCCGCGAGCCGCGCCAAGCTCGCCGACATGGCCAGGCGTGCGGGCGTCCCGGTCGCCGCGCTCGACAAGCTCAAGACCTGGGCGGCGGCGATGGTGCTGTTCGGCGTCACCGTCACCGGGCTCGGGGTCAGCGCCGCGGATGGCGTCGAGGAACAGCTCAAGGCCGATTTCAAGGCGGCGGGCAAGCCGATCGAGGGGCTCGAGACGGTCCAGCAACAGCTCGGCTTCTTCGACACGCTGAGCGAGGCGCAGCAGCGCGAGTTCCTGGTCAGCGTGCTCGACGACGACGGCCACGACGCCGCCGATTTCGGCACGATGCTCGGCGCGTGGAGCCATGGCGACGAGGCCGGCATCCAGGCGAGCTTCGACAAGGACATGAAGGCGACCGACGCGCTCCAGTCGGTGCTGATCGCCGAGCGCGACCGGCGCTGGGCGGATCTGCTGGTGCGCCGCCTCGGCCAGCCCGGCACGGCTCTGGTCGCGGTCGGCGCGGGGCATCTGGTCGGGCCCAACTCGGTACAGGCGATGCTCGCGAAGCTGGGCTATTCGGTCAAGCGGGTGGAATAGGCCCGGCCTCGGTCACCCGAGCGTCGAGCGAAGCCGGGGCCGTCGTCGAGACATCCGGTGCGCGGCGAGGTCTCGACGGTCACGTCCCGACCGCGCCCGACGCGGCTCGGACCGGACTGCGAGATGTTGCCTTTTTATCGAAGTTTCTCTATGCGCGCCCGCTTGCCGGGCAGGGTCATCCCTGGAGGCCTGCCGGGCGTCACTCGAACCCAAGGAATTCAAGCGATGAGCGATCAGCTGATGCTGTCCGCAGAGGCGCGCGAGCGGGCTGGCAAGGGAGCCTCCCGTCACCTGCGTCGCGAAGGCCGCGTACCCGCCGTGATCTATGGCGACAAGAAGGAGCCCGTCTCCGTCCACATCGCCGAGCGCGATCTGATGAAGGCGCTCAACACCGGCCACTTCATGAACTCGGTGGTGATGATCGAAGGAACCGGTGCCGCGATCCGCACGCTGCCCAAGGACGTCCAGATGCACCCGGTCACCGACCGGCCGCTGCATGTCGACTTCCTGCGCATCGGCGAGCATTCGACCGTCCATGTCAACGTGCCGCTGGTGTTCGTCGACGAGGAGCTCTCGCCCGGCATCAAGCGCGGCGGCGTGCTCTCGATCGTCCATCACGAGCTCGAACTGGTCGTCGATGCCGCCGACATCCCGAGCGAGATCAGCGTGTCGCTGACCGGTCTCGAGGTCGGCGAGACGATCCACCTGTCGCAGATCACGCTGCCGGCGGGTGCGCGCGCGGTCACGCACGAGGAGGACGAGACGCTGGCGACGCTGGTCGCGCCGTCCGCGCTCAAGAGCAGCGAAGGCGGCGATACCGAGACCGAGGACGACCAGGCTCCGGGCGCATAGGCGTTCGTCACCCATCCTCTCCGTCATCCCGGCAAAGACCGGGATGACGGACGAGCGCGAGCGATCTGGACCGACGACGGCGGAGCGCCTGAACCATGCAGCTGTGGGTGGGCCTCGGCAATCCGGGTGCGGAGTACGCGCTCCATCGCCACAATGTCGGCTATATGGCGGTCGACGCGATCGCCGCGACGCACGGCTTCGATCCGTGGAAGAAGCAGTTCCGCGGCTGGTCGGCGGGCGGCCGCATCGGCACCGCGCGCGTGCTGCTGCTCAAGCCCGCCACCTTCATGAACGACAGCGGCCTCGCGGTCGGCGAGGCGGCGCGCTTCTACAAGCTCGCGCCGGACGCGATCACCGCCTTCCACGACGAACTCGATCTCGCGCCGATGAAGGTCAAGGTGAAGACCGGCGGCGGCGCGGCCGGTCATAACGGGCTGCGCTCGATCGACAGGCATCTCGGCCAGGCGTATCGCCGCGTCCGGCTCGGCATCGGCCATCCCGGCCACAAGGACCGGGTGACCGGCCATGTGCTCGGCAACTACGCCAAGGCGGAGATGGACGCGCTCGCCGACATGCTCGGCGCGGTCGCCGCCGAGGCACCACGACTCGCGGCCGGCGAGGATGCCCGCTTCATGAACGAGGTCGCGCTGCGGCTGCAGGTCTAGACGATCGACGGTCGGACGCCGGGGCCGGGGTGCGCCGGCGCGATCCGTCACCCACCCCCGCCCCGCGGTCCGCTGCTTTCTTTCAACCCGGCCGTCGACACCGAGCGGGCGTGCCGCTCGGCATCGCTCGCCGTGCGCGGCGACGATGCCCGGTCGCAAAACCCCTTCCAATGTTGGGGGTTTATCCCCCTTGCATACGTATATTTGATGCGGTATATGATGGGGCATGAGCAACAAGCCTCTCACCATCACGCAGTTCTTCAAGCTGTTCCCGAACGATGAGGCCTGCCTAGCGCACCTATTTGGTGTCCGCTTCGGCCAAGGGTTTGCGTGCCCGTCCTGCAAGCGTCCGTCCAAGTGGTTCCGCATTAAGGCAGAGCGGGCTTACTCGTGCCAG
>CAZZZX010000072.1:0-9407 GCA_964658585.1 uncultured Novosphingobium sp. | reverse complement strand
GCACGCCGATCAGCGCGACGATCGAAAGCGACAGCGTCGCGAACCAGGGCAGTCGCCCCGCCAGCAGCGTCGCGACGCCGCCGCCGAGCACCTGCGCGCCGAGCGAGGCGGCGATCGCCGTGCCCGCCTCGCTCTGCGTCAGTCCCGCCTGCCGTGCCAGCGGCTCCAGATACATCCACGCCGCGAGGATGAAGGCGAGCATCGACAACCCGGCCGCCAGCGCCCACCAGCCGCGCATACCGGGCAACCCGGCATGAAGATCGGCGTCGCCGGGAAGCGGCTCATAGCCACGCGGCACCGCGAGACCGCACAGGGCGGTCAGCAGGCCGAGCAGCGCGAGCGCCAGGAAGCCGCCGTTCGCGCCCAGCGGCGCGAGCACGAACGCGGTCAGCGCGGCGACCATCGCGAGTTGCGCGAGCGTCTGCAGCGTGAGGTAGAGCCCGGCCCAGCGTTCGGGCCGCGGCGCGCGGACGATCATCCCGGTCATCAGCCAGACCAACGCGCCGCTCGGCACCCCGTTGAGCGCGCGCAGTCCGATCAGCCACCCATCGCTCGCGGCGACAGTGAGGGAGTTGAACGCCGCCATCAGCAAGCCGCAGCCGACCGCGAGCTGGCGCAACCGGATATTGCCGAGCAGCGGCCCGGTCAGCCCCGCCGCCAGCCCCATGACGAGCAGCTCGGCGGTGCCGGCGAGCCCGATCTGCGCGGCGCTCAGGCGATGCTCGGCCTCCAGCGCGCCGAGCAGCAGCGGGCCGGCGCCCGCGAACATCAGGCCGGCGACGCCGACGAACAGGGTCGCGGCACGTTGGGACGCGGTCGGTGGCAGTCCGACCCAGGCGGGGCCGGCGCCGTCCTCCACCATCAATAGCGTGCCCGCAGGTAGAGGCCGAAGGTGCGCGGCGGGCCGGGATTGACCTGATCGAAGCCAAGGCTCGCGATCGGGGTGATGTCGCTGATGTTGGTCTCGTCGAAGATGTTCTTCGCCCAGACGCCGGCCTCATATTTGTCGCCCGGCAGGCGCCAGCCGAGACGCCCGTCGACGAAGGTGCGGTCCGGGTCGCTCAACCGCGCGGCGTTCGAGGTGTCGAAGAAGATCCTGCTGCGATAGGCGACGTCGATCTCGCCGACGAAGGTGCCATCGGCGAGCGGATGCTCGTAATGCGCATAGCCCTGGATGCTGAGCTTCGGCGCGGACGGCAGCGTGTTGCCCGAATAGTTCGCGCCCTCGGACTGGAAGTTGCGATATTTGGCGCTGAGCAGCGCGGTGTTGAGGGTCAGATCGAGGCCGCGGACGGGCGTCGCCTCGAGCTCGAGCTCGCCGCCGTACATGCGCGCGGCAGATGCATTGGTGAACAGCTGCTCGGTGACGAGGCCGTGGACGACGGTCTGGTAGACCTGGAGATTCTGGTAGTCGTAGTAGAAGACCGCGAGGTTGGCTCGAAGCGTGTGGTGGAGCCATTCGGTCTTCACGCCCGCCTGGTAGGCGTTGACGGTCTCGTCCTTGTAGGGGCCGATCTCGTTGATGTCGGTGGTCTCGCCGCTGAAGAAGCCGCCGCTCTTGGTGCCGCGATCGTAGCTCGCGTAGAGGTTGGCGCTCGGCGTGAGCTTGTACTGAATACCCGCGCGGCCCGAGACCGAGCGGAAGGTCTTGGCGTCGTCGAAGGTGAACAGCACGAGCTGCTGCGGCGGCTCGATCAGCTCGCTCACATAATGGAAGGACTTGCGGTCCGCCGAATAGCGCAACCCGCCGGTGAGGCTGAGCTTGTCGGTGAGGTCATAGTCGAGTTGACCGAAGGCGGCATAGCTGTCGCTGGTCTGGCGGAACGGCCAGTAGATATGACCGAAGCCGATCTGCGACTGCGTCTCGAGGTCCGGGATCAGTGCCTGCAGACCGGGCAGAACGTCGTAGTTCGAAACGCTGTTGAGCGTGTCGTGTGCGTAGTAGAGACCGGCGACGTAGCGCAGCCTGCTGTGGCCGTTCGACTGGAGGCGAAGCTCCTGGCTGGTCGTGTCCTGATCCGCGATGTAGCGGGAACCGATCACTGCGAGCGGATTGGCGTCGGTCTCCTCGAGATCGTTGCGGTGCGCCCGCTGGAAGCCGGTCACCGATACCAGCGTCGCGTTGCCGAGATCGTAGCTCAGCGTGTTGGTGACGCCGAACAGGTTGACGAGGTCGATTCCCTCGAAGCGATAGTCGCCCTGGTAGAGGTTCTTGCTTGTGTTGGCATAGCCGAGGATGTTGGTGCATTGGCCCGAGGTGTAGAAGGCCGGCGCGCACAGCCCGTCCGGCCCGGTCGCCGCCGCGGTCGTCGGGTTCAGCGATCGTTCGTAGGCGAAGATCGAGCTGCCGCGCGAGTGGCCGCCGCTGAACACGAGGTCGTCGGTGACGTCGTCGGCAGGCGTCATGTGGAAGGTGCCGCGCAGATCCCAGCGCTTGGCATTGTTGCCGCGGTCCCCGGTCAGGCGGTTGAGCGAGTAGCCGTCGTCGCGCTGATAGAGCCCGGCGAGGCGGAAGGAGAGCTGGTCCCTCGACAGCGGCACGCTCACGCCGCCCTGGACGTCGACCGAGTTGAACCGGCCGTAATCGACGGCGAGATCGGCCTCGCTGGTGTCGCCCGGCTTGCGCGTCGTCAGGTTGATCGCGCCGCCCGTGGTGTTGCGCCCGTAGAGCGTCCCCTGCGGCCCCCGCAGCACCTCGACCTGCTGGAGATCGAAGAAACCAGCGCGCTGGGCGAGCGGCGAGCCGACATAGACGCCGTCGACATAGATGCCGACCGCGCTCGCGGTCGTCGGATTGAAATCGTTGACGCCGACGCCGCGGATGAAGATGCGCGGATTGGCGGCGCTGTCGTCGGCCTTGATCTGCAGGCCGGGCGCCTGATTGGAGAGATCGACGATATCCGCGATCCGGCGGTTGCGGATCGCATCGCCGCTGATCGCGGTGACCGCGACGGGCACGTCCTGAAGCTTCTCGGACCGTTTCTGCGCGGTCACGATGATCTCGCCGACCTGGGCCGCGCTGTTCCCGGACGATGCGACAGCCTGCGCGGACGCGCCGCTGGCATAGGCGATCATCGGCCAGACGGCGAGCAAGCGAACACAGGTCCTGACCATCGAGCCCCCCCCGAGCGACGTCCACGATCATACGAGCATAGTTGGTACTATCGTTTGAGCAAGCGCCTATTTGCAAGGGTGATCGGCTCGGCAGCGAATGATCGTCTTCGACGCCGGTGGCATCTTCATTGCTGTCGATCAGCGATCCGTTCCATCGTGCTGCGATCGTCATATGTCGCCAAAACGGTGCCTGGCTCCGACACGGATCGATGCCCGTCGAAGAGGACTTTCGAAGTGAGCGCACCGACACCTTCAGAAACCCCGGCGGGGAACGCGCGCCGACGGGTGTGTGTCGTTGGCGCCACCGGCACGATCGGCCGCGCGACGGTCCCTGCACTCGTGCGGCGTGGATACGACGTGGTCTGTCTCGTCCGGGCCTGCGCCGGTGCGGACACGGCCGACATCTTTGCCGGCGCCACCGTCAGGATGGTGGAGGCGCCCGATCCCGCCGCGTTCGTCCGCGACGGATTTGCGGGCGCGCGCTACGATGTGGTGGTGTCTTGCATGGCATCGCGCACCGGCGTGCCCGACGACGCTTGGGCAATCGACTATCGCGCGCACCTGGCCGCGTTGGACGGCGCTCGGCAGGCGGGCGTCGGTCACTTCGTGCTGCTGTCCGCGATCTGCGTGCAGAAGCCGCTGCTGGCATTTCAACAGGCCAAACTGGCCTTCGAAGCTGCGCTGATCGCGTCAGGCCTGCGGTATTCGATCGTGCGGCCGACGGCCTTCTTCAAGTCATTGTCGGGCCAGATCGAGCGCGTGCGCCGGGGCAGGCCCTTCCTCGTCTTCGGCGATGGAACCCTGACGGCCTGCAAGCCGATCAGCGATCGCGATCTGGGCGATTACCTGGCGGGCTGCCTGGAGGACGAGAGCCGGTGGAACCGCATCCTGCCGATCGGCGGGCCCGGGAACGCGATCACGCCACGCCAGCAGGGAGAGGCGCTCTTCAGGCTGCTGGGGCGGCCGCCCCGGTTCCGGTCGGTTCCAGTGGGATTGCTGAGCGTCATCATCGCCGCGCTCGGCATTTTGGGTCGCCTCATGCCAGCGCTGGCCAAAAAAGCAGAACTGGCCCGGATCGGGCGTTATTACGCCACCGAATCCATGCTGGTGCGAGACCCGCACACGGGCCGATACGATGCCGATGCCACGCCTTCGACCGGCACCGAGACGCTGTTCGACTTCTACCGATCGATCATATCGGGAGACGCTGCGCCGGAACGCGGTGACCATGCCGTCTTCTGAGACGACGCCGGCATCGGGAAGGTGCGCATGTAGGAGGCGTTCAACAACGGCGAGCAGATCGATCGGTGATGGCCGTGGTGGCGCGCCGTCATCCGACGGTATCAGCCTCGGGCCGTAGCTGCCGGCATCGAAATCGCTGCCAAATCGAACAGCTTTTGCGCCACGAGCACCGCCGCCGGGGCGTTGGGTGCCATCGAGTCGGCGCCGATCTCGTTCACCAGCGCGGGATTTGCGGTCAACACCGGTCCTCCGACCATGATGCCGATCGCGGGATTTCGCGATTGCGCACGGATTTGACCGATCGTCGACGTCAGGCTGTCGAGTTGCCGGTCGGATGCCGCCGTCAGACCCGCGACGGCGAACCATTGGCTGCGCGCAGCGTCGGCGATCTCTTCGGAGGTGGCGGAAAGCTCCGATTGCACCTGCCATCCGGCAGCCAGCAAGAACTTCTCCACCATTGCTACCCCGAAATAATGCTGGTTGCCGGGTGTCATCGCCAGCAACACATGCCGCCGCTGATCGAGCGACGGGACGTCATGGGTATCGTTGAAAATCGCGAGAAGCTTTTGCAGCCGCGCGACGCCCAGCGTGACGTCGATGAAATCGCATTCGTCCCGATCCCACATGTCGCCAAGGTAGCGGGCAGCCGGCTCAAGCAACTCGACGAACAGCGTTTCCATTGCCAGGCCACGATCCCTCAGCACCATCACATAGGCGGCCGCTGCTTCGAGATCGCTGCCCAACACGATGTCCGCCAAGCCGCTGATGTCAGCACTAGTTGGCGCCAAAGCCTCGATCAGCAGCGTGACCGGCGGCGCGTCCGCCACGATCTCGGTGTGAAGGCGCAGCAGACGGGGGACGATCTCGGTGGAAACGATGCGTGCTATTTTGGCCTGACGATCCGCAACATCCTCTCGCCGATAGATTTCCGGCGCGATGAAATGCGTTTCAAGTCGACGCAGGATTTGGCGGTCCACCGCGGGTATCGCGAACGCACCGGCCATTTGCCCCATCCCGTCCCTCCATTGTCGTTGAGTCGCAACGGTATATTCTGATGGCGAGATCACCACAGCCAGGGACCGTTGTCGATAGCGAGGCGATGACGTGCCGGATGGCGATGGTCTGGGCTCAATGCGGCGCCAGATGACCGCCATTGGGCCGCCAGTGACCTGCAAGCCGGTTTTCGCTATGCCTTCGCCGTCGCGATATAGCGGTCGATCACCGGCCCGAGCAGGTCGAGCGGTACGCCCCCGGTCTTGACGACGGCATCGTCGAAGCTGGCCAGATCGAAGCGCGGCCCGAGCGCGGCTTTGGCACGCTCGCGCAGTTTCAGGATCTCGTTGTGCCCGGTCTTGTAGCCGCAGGCCTGTCCGGGCGAGGCACAATATCGGTCCACCTCGCTGGTCATCGCGGCGACGCCCCTGCCGGTCTGTGCGACGAGGAAGTCGACGGCCGTCTCGCGGCTCCAGCCCATCGCATGAAGCCCGGTATCCGCGACAAGTCGACAGGCGCGGAACTGCTGCGCCTGGAGATAGCCGATCCGGCCGAACGGATCGTCGGCATAGAGGCCATGCTCGTCGACGAGCTGCTCGGCATAGAGCGCCCAGCCTTCGACGAAGGCGTTGAAACCGAGCAGCGAGGTGATCAGCGGAACCTCGTCATGATGCTCGGCGAGATAGGCGCCCTGCCAGGTATGACCCGGGATGCCCTCGTGCGCCGTCAGCGTCGGCAGCTGGTATTTGGGCCACAGCGCGGTGGTCTTGAGATTGACGTAGTAGATCGCCGGCCGCGACCCGTCGAGCGAGGCGAAGTTCATGTAGCCGAGCGCGGCACCGTCCTGGATGTCGACGGGCACCCGCCTGACCATGACGTCGGCCTTGAGGTTCAGGTGGGAGAGCTGTGGCATCAGCGGGCGGACGCGCGCGATGCAGCCGTTGAGATAGGCGATGAGGTCGGCCCGCCCGGCATCCGTATCGGGATAGACGAAGCGCGGATCCTTGTTGAGCGCGGCGACGCGCTCGCCGACGCTGCCTCGGGTGAGTCCCTGCGCCTTGAGCAGCACGTCGATGCGGGCGAGCAGTTCGGCGTTCTGGTCGAGGCCGATGCGGTGGACTTCGGCCGGCGTCTGGGTGGTGGTGGTGCCGAGGCGCAAGGCCCAGCGGTAATAGGCCTCGCCATCGGGCAGGCGTGCGACGCTCGGCGCGGTCCCGGCATTCGCCGTCGCCTGGGCGAAAGCGGCGATCTGCCGGTCGAGCGCGGGATAGACCAGCCGATCGAGCGCCGCGGCCGCGCGGCCCGACCAGTCCCCTGCGATCCCCGCCTTCGTGGTGCGCGCGGCGAGCGAGGCGACGAGCGGCTGCCGCGCCGCCGGCGTCGCCCGGAAGGCACGGAGCTGGCCGAGCGCATTGGTCGCGATGAAGGCGGGCGGGACGACGCCGATGGCGGCGTCATGCACGATCCGCGCAGTCTCCTCGTCGATCTGCCGCGCCATGCCGGCGACCCGCGCCAGATGCGCTTCCGCATCCGCCGGCGTCCTGACCGGCTGCGCCGAATTGAGGAATTCGGGCACGCTCAGCACCGTCGCATTCTGCTGGGAGACCACATAGGGCTGCGCGCCGCCCGCAAAGCCGTCCCACGCGCCACGGCCATAGCGGAACGACGTCCCTTCGATCGCTCGATCGGCGGCATAGGCCACCGTGTCGTAGTGGAGCCGGTCTGCTGGCGGCAGATCGTCTCGGCGCAGAGCGCCAAGCCGCTGCTTCATCGAGTGCGCCTCGGCACCGAAGCGCGCGATCGTGTCGGCCGAGACGTCGGCCACCGTGCCGCGCAGCCCGGCACGCGCGCCGGTGTCGACGCCGAGCTGGGTTGCCTGATCGGGCTCGAGCGCGAGCAACTCGTCGGCGAACGTATCGAGCAGCGCGCGCAACGGATCGCGGGCGGAGGCCGAGACGATCGCCGGCAGGGAGGCAAGCGCGGTACCGGCGGCGAGCGCCTGGAGGACGTGGCGGCGGGCAGGATCGGGGAGCATGGTCATCCTGCAAGCCTAGAGCCTGACGGTGCGTTCGGCCAGCGCGGCCGGAGAACAGCGCCCGAACAGCGAGACCCGCACCCTGCCGGGTATTTGCCTCCGACCGTGAACCGCGAGCCGATCCCGGCGAGAGCGGCGCCTCGGCCGGAAATGACCGTCGTCGCCGCAGGCGAGGCGTCGGGCGTCGAGCGAACCGTAGATTGAAGCCGAACGCCGGCTCGGTTAGGCCGACGCGAATGTTGACGCGGCTCATACTGGTCTTGTGTCTCCTGCTCGGGGCGAGCCTCGCCAGGGCGCAGGACGTCTCGACAGCGAACGCAGCGATCCAGGCGCTGGTCGATGCGAACAAGGCGTATCAGGGGATCGACGCCGCCTTCAATACGCGGATCGACACCGACGAGCGACGCGCGCTGCTCGATCGCGCCAATGCGGTGACGCGCTCGACAGGCGTCAATGTCGCGATCCTGACCGACCAGATGGCGCTGGTCGACGCGCGGATCGCGCAGCTTGGTCCGCCACCCGTGGGCGTCGTCGAGGCACCCGATATCCAGGCGCAGCGGCGTCAGCTCGCGCAGGCGCGGTCAGTGCTGGACTCGGCGATCAAGCGCGGCAAGCTCACCGGCGTCGAGGCGCAGCAGCTCGCCAGCGAAATCAGCGACAGCGCGGCCGATGCCTTGAACGAGCGCTTGAGCACGCATACGCCGTCGCCGCTGACCCCGCGCTTCTGGCGGCTGCTCGCCGAACTGACGCCACGCGATGCGCGACGGCTCGGCGTCTTCGTCCGGGCCGAAGGCAGGGCGATCGGCACGACGATCGCGCATGGCGGGACATGGCCGGCGATCACCGGCATCGTCGTCGCGCTCGCGCTCCTGTTCCCGATCCGCCTGGCGCTGGCGCGGGTCGGACGCAGCGTGATGATCGAGCGCGCGCCGGCCTCGCGGCTGCGTCGCTCCGGCCTCGCGCTCTGGGTCGCAACGATCGGTACGATCCTGCCGGGGTTCGCGGCGATGGCGTTCGTCGGCGGCGTCCAGTCCGCCGGGATGATCGCGCCGGGCTGGGTCCATCTGTCGAACGTGCTCGTTCGCGTAGGCTTCGTCGCCGGCGCGCTTGTCGGGCTCAGTACCGCGCTGCTCCAGCCCAAGCTACCCTCGTGGCGGCTGCCGCCGATCGGGGACGCGGCGGCGACCGCGCTGCGCCGGTGGATGCGGGTGGCGGCCGGCGTCGTCATGGTGACGGCGCTTGTCTCCGTGCTGGTCTCCGAAGCCGGCAGCAACGGACCGCTCGCCACGATCGCGGACGGCATAGGCGTCATACTCGATCTTGCGCTCGTGATCGGCGTGCTCCGGACGATCGGACGACTGCGCCGCGCGGCCGAGGACGACGCCGACAGCGGCGACAGGGCATCGACCGTGGCGGGGGGCGCCGGCATCGGCGCCGTCACGCTGCTCGCATGGCTGGCGATCCTGATCGCCCTCGCTGCGCTCGCGGCAGGCTATTTCGCGCTGGCGCTGACCATCGCGAGACTGCTGATCTGGTGGCCGCTGGTCGCCGCCGCGCTCTACCTGCTGCTGCTCGCGACCGACGACCTCGCCATGGGTCTCGTCTCGCGCGACAGCCGGATGGGCCATGCGCTCGTGCACGGGTTCGGCGTGCGCGGCAGCCTGATCGACCAGGCCGGCGTGTTCGTGTCGGCGATCGTGCGGTTGCTGCTGATCGCACTGGCGATCAGCATCGCGACCGGTCCGTTCGGATCGAACGTCAATTCGCTGTTCGACATCGCGGCGCAGGTGTCGGCGGGACTGACCGTCGGGCAGATCACGATCTCGCCCGGCGCGATCGCGCGCGGGCTGGCCGTACTCGCAGCCGGGCTGTTCGTGGTGCGTGTCGTCCAGCACTGGCTGATCGAGCGCTATCTACCCGCGACCGAGCTCGACGCCGGCGCGCGCAATTCGATCGCGATGGTGGCGCGCTATGCCGGGATCATCCTCGCGACGCTGTGGGCGCTGGCCTCGCTCGGCATCGG
>CAZZZX010000071.1:0-9429 GCA_964658585.1 uncultured Novosphingobium sp. | reverse complement strand
AAGGCCGCGATCAGCGCGGTGCGGGAAATAGTGGTGATGATCGTCATAGCGTCCCCCCAAAGGAACCTTCGACATCCCATCTCCGGTCAGCGGGTCTCCGCCCATTTCTGACGCAAGCCGTACGATATCGACGACCTTAGCAGGCGCTTTTACGCCGACAGGTCACGATCTTCATTCACGCCGTACCGATTCAGCAATATTCAATTGTTATGCTCCGAACCAACCTACGCACAAGTGCTTTCAGTCAATTTGTAACCTGGCTGAAATAGTGTGGCGCGCGAGCAACAAATTCTTCTCCATCGCGACGAACCGGACCGGCACGCCATCGAGATCCAGCGTCGTCGCCGCGCCGGCGACATAGCCGTGCCGCGCGTAGAAGGGTTCGCCCGGCAGCGTCGCCATCAGCGCCGCGCGGCGGAAGCCGTGCGCGATCGCCGCCGCTTCGCACGCCGCGAGCAGCGCCGCGCCGACCCCGCCGCGCGCCGCCTCGGGTGCGACGAAGAAGGCGCGGATGCGCGCCGGTTCGCACGCCGGGTCGACCATGCCGGTATCGCGCGTCGCGGCGCGGTCGCCGCCAAACAGCGTGCGCCGCCCGCTCCAGCCGCCGCAGCCGGCGATCTTGCCGTCGCGCTCGGCGACCAGATAGCTGCGGTCGGCGACGAGTTCGCTGTCGACCCCGAAGACATGATCGATCGCCGCCTGCGTCTCGGCGACGGTATAATAGCCTGCGCTCAGCGCGCGGGCCGAACGCTCGATCAGCGCCTCGAGCGCGGGCACGTCCGCCGCGACGGCGGCGCGGATCGCCAGCCGGGACGGCGCATCGATCACGCCGCCGCCGCCCGCGCACCGATCTGCGCGATCACCGACCAGGCCGACTGGATGCCGCCTTCCTGCCAGCCGGGCGTCTGGCTCATCGCGGCACCCGCGAAATAGATGCGGCCGACGGGCTTGAGCAGCAGCTTGTAGGCCGGCGTCTCGATATCGGATTCCTGTTTGCCGCTGACCCCGTCCCACGCCGGCCACGGCCCGAGATTGTACGGGATCTTGTGCCAGTTGACGACGACGGGGCTGGACAGATCCCTGGCGTGGCCGGGATGGAGCTTCTCGATCGCCGCGCTCGCCATCGCGATCTGCTCGGCGAGCGGTCGCGCCTGGAAGGTGCGCGCCTCGGGCCCCGACGCATAGCAGCCGAGCAGCATCCCGCGCGGCGCGAAGATGTTGGCGGACGGATACCAGACCAGCCCGGTCTCGCCGCCGACGAACGAGATGCCGCCATAGATCTGGTCCGCCTCCCAGAAGCGCGGCGCGTCGAAGCCGATCTTGTTGGAGTAATCATAGGGTACGCTGGCGATCGCCTGCTTCACCGCCGCCGGCAGATCGGTCCTGATCTTGTCGAGCACCGGATAGGGAATCGTCGAGATCAGATAATCGCCCTCCACCGTCTGCACGCTGCCGCTGGCGGTATCGCGATAGACCACCGTCACGGTGCGGGGCCCTGCGCGATCTCGATCACCTCGGCGCCGAGCGTGGCGGGGCGCTTGAGGTTGCGCTGGAACCCGGCATGGATGCGATCCATGCCGCCGACCGGCTGGAACATCGTCGCCTGCATGTAGAGGAAATCCTCGAACTCGGCGAACGGCAGCTGCTTGTCGGCGAGCAGCGTCCCGAGCGGAACCGGCGCCACCGCCTTGCCGATCTGCAGACCCGCACCCGGATACTCGGCAAAGCCCGAATTCCGCGTTCCCTTGAACCGGCCATCGGGCGTGAGGTCGCCATACGCCTTGAGGAAGGGGATCAGCTTCTGCTTGTCGGCATCGGTGATCGACTGGTCGAGCGCGCCCTGCCTGAGCGCCTTGCTCAGCATCTCCGAAACATAGCCGCGCATGTCGTTGACCGCGGCGCGCATCCGGATGCGGTTGCCGTCGTCGCCCATCACATAGGCCGACCGGCTCGAATTGACCTCGATCTCCAGCGGCACCGCGAACTTGCGCGCATAGCCGAGCAATCCCTGGTGGAAGCTCGGAATCCGCGCCGGGCCGGCATTCATGTAGAGGCCGGGCGAGAAGGTGACGGTCTGCGTCGCCTCGCCGACCATCTCGACCTTGTCGCCGTCGCGCAGCGTCCAGGCACGGCCGCCGACGCGGGTGCGCGCCTCGAGCAGGGTGACGAAATAGCCCGCCTCCTCGAGCTCGTGCGCGGCGGTGAGCCCGGCGATACCCGCACCGAGGATGACGACGCGGACGCCCTTGCCGAACGCGGGCGGGAGCACGGGCGCTGCGGCCTGTGCCGAGGCACGCGCCTCGAGACCGAGCATCGTCATCGCGGTGTAGGCGGCGCCCAGGCCGCCGATCGCCGCGATCCGCTCGATGAGCCGACGCCGTGTTATCATCACGCCCCCTCTCCGGCCACACGGCCGGCATCGATCTCCGATCAGGGCTCGCTCTCCGGCGGACTTTGGCGGTGCCGCTCGATGACGGGAATGTGACGGCTAGTTGCGCATCGGGTCAAGACACACACGGATCAATTATGCCGTATCGCGTCCAGCGCTTATTTTGTTGCCCATTACGCAAGCAAAGCCTGCCTGTTCAGGCGGCAGGCGGCCCCCCGACCGCACGGACGGTATCGACCATGGTCTGGAGACGCTGCGTGCGCAGATCGATCAGCGAGCGTTCCGAATCGAGCGCGGCGGTCTGCGCGGTGACCACCTCGAGATAATCCGACGCCCCGTCGCGATAACGGACCAGCGCCAGATCACGCGTCCGCTCCGCCGCCGCGGTGGCATCGGCGAGATCGCGCTGCTGGGTGACCTGGTTGGACGCCGTCGCGTAATCGTCCTCGACCTCGCGGAACGCGGTGAGCACGGTCTGCTTGTAGGTCGCCGCCGCCTCGTCGAACTGCGCACGCGCGACGCGGACGCGTGAACGACGCGCACCGCCGTCGAACAAGGTGAGCGCCGCCATCGCGGGGCCGAGCGCCCAGAAGCTGCTCGCCGCCGAGATCAGACTGGGGCCGGTACTCTGGAATCCGCCCGTGGCACCGAGCGTCAGCGACGGGTAGAGCGCCGCGCGCGCGACACCGATCTGCGCGTTGGCCTCGTAGACGCGGCGCTCGGCGGCATCGATATCGGGCCGCCGCTGGAGCAGGATTGACGGTGTCGACGAGGGGACCACGGGGGGTGCCGGCAGCGGATCGGGACGCGGCGCGATCGTGAAGCTGGATGCGGGCTCGCCGATCAGCGCGGCGACGGCGTGTTCGAAACCGGCGCGTTGCGCGCGCGTCGCCGAGATTTCGGCCCGGGCGCTCGACAATTGGGTGCGCGCGCGGCTGGTGTCGAGGCCCGAGGCGATGCCACCCGAATGACGCGCCACCGTCAGCTCGTAGGCACGCTGATAGGCCTGCACGGTCGCGGCGAGCAGGTCGAGCCGCGCATCCGCGCCACGCAGCTGGAAATAGCTCGACGCAAGCTGCGCCTGAACGCCGAGCCGCACGCCCGCGAGCTCGGACGCGCTCGCCGCCACCTCGCCGCGGCTCGCCTTGATCTGGTTGCGGATGCGGCCGAACAGATCGAGTTCGTAGGACAGCGAGCCCGAGGGCACGTAATTATTGTAGGTCAGCCCCGAGGACGAGATCGGGGTATTCTCCGAAATGCGCTGGCGCTCGACCGAGCCCGACAGCGTGCCGGTGGGCGACAGCGCCGCACGCGAGACGCCGAGCTGTCCGAGCGCGACGTCGTAGCGCGCGACATATTCGGCGAGCGAGGGATTGCCGGCCTCGGCGCGCGCCTCGATCTCGTTGAGCACGGGATCGCCGAACGCGCCCCACCACGCGGCGGGGAGCGCGTCCGCGGCGGGCTGCGCGACCTGCCAGCCCGCCGGCACCTCCTTGTAGGCCGCGGGCACGGCGAGCGTCGGGGCAGCGTAGTGCGGCGCGAGATCGCAGCCGGCGAGACAGAACAGGCCGGCGCAGAGCGCCGCCTCAGCCCTTCGCATCGGCACCCGCCTTGCCCTGCTGCCCGCCCTGCGCCGTCTGTGGCCTGGCCATCGTCGCCTTGACGGTATCGCCGCTCTGGATCGAGTCGGGCGGGCTCTGGATCACCAGGTCGGCGACGCCGAGGCCGTGCGAGATCTCCAGCGTCTTGCCGCGATCGACGCCGATCACCACCGGCTTGAGCGTCACCTTGCCCGCGCGATCGATCACCGCGACGCTGGTGCCGTCGCCGCGGAACACCAGCGCGCCCGCCGGAATGGTCACGCTGTGCGCCGCGCCCGCGATCGGAAAATGCGCCTGCGCATAGGCGCCGGGCTTGAGCGCGCCATCGGGATTGGGCGCCTGCAGCTCGACCAGTTCGGTACCCGACGCCTGATCCACCGCCTGGGCGGTGCGGGTCAGCGTCGTGTCGAAGTTGCGACCCGGATATTCGGGCAGCGTCACCGGCACGTGCATACCCGCCGTCACCTCCGCGGTATAAAGCTGGGGCACGCGGACATAGATCCGCATGTGGCCGATGTCGGACACGGTGAACAGCGGCTGCGCGGTCGCGTTGCCCGCGCTGACCAGCTGGCCGACCTGAGTCGCACGGCTGGTCACGGTACCCGCGAACGGCGAGATGATCCGCGTGAATCCGATCAGCGCCTCGAGCCTGCGGACATTGGCGAGACTGGCGTTGGTCAGCGCCTTCTTGGCGGCGAGGTCGCCGGTCTTCTCGTCGGTTTCCTGCTGCGAGACCGCGTCCTGCTTCTGGAGGGCGACCCAGCGCGTCGCGGTGGTCTGCGACAGCGCCTGGTTGGCGCGTGCGGTCTGCAGATCGGCATTGGCCTGGGCGAGCTGCTGCTCGACCTCGGGCGCGTCGATGACCGCGAGCACCTGCCCGGTCTTCACCTTCGAGCCGATATCGACATACCATTTGCGGACATAGCCCGAGGTCCGCGCGAAGACCGCCGCCGAATTATACGCCTGGACGTTGCCCGGCAGCGTCAGCGCGCTGGTCCCCTCGGTCGGCCTGGGATGCGCGACCTCGACCGTCGGCACCGCCTGCTGGTCGGTCCATTGGGCGAGCTGATGCTCGGAATGACGGCGCGACAGGATGCCCCACGCCGCGATCAGCAGCAGCACGATCGCGCCGATCAGGACGACGCGCTTGACCGTGCTGCGCGCCACCGGCTCCGCTTCGTACTGCGGGGGGGAGACGTCATGCATGGGCTTCCTCCAGACGGGCGCCGACCGGGACGGGCTTCCCCTTGCGGTGCGCGAACGAGAAGACGACGGGGACGAACATCAGCGTCGCGAACGTCGCGACCAGCAGCCCGCCGATCACCGCACGGCCGAGCGGCGCGTTCTGCTCGCCGCCCTCGCCCAGCCCCAGCGCCATCGGCACCATGCCGATGATCATCGCGCCCGCGGTCATCAGCACCGGACGGAACCGCGTCATCCCCGCCTCCAGCGCCGCCTTGATCGCATCGTCATACTCGTCGAGCTTCTCGCGCGCGAAGCTCACCACGAGGATCGCGTTGGCGGTGGCGACGCCCATGCACATGATCGCGCCGATCAGCGCCGGCACCGACAGCGTCGTCTGGGTGAGGAACAGCATCCAGATGATCCCCGCGATCGCGCCGGGCAGCGCGGTGATGATGACCAGCGGATCGATCCAGCTCTGGAAATTGACGACGATCAGCAGGTAGATCAGCACGATCGCGCCGAGCAAGCCGAGGAACAGCCCCGAAAAGGCGGTGCTCATCGTCTTGTACTGGCCCTGCAGCTTGATCGTCGTGCCCTTGGGCGCCTGCTTCTGCACGGCCTTGATGACGTCCTGGATGTCGTCCGAGACCGCGCCGAGGTCGCGCCCCGCCGGCGTCGCGTAGATGTCGATCTCGGGCTGGATGTTGTAGTGGTTGACCACCGCGCTCATCGTGTCGCGCTTGATCGTCGCGACGCCGCCCAGCACCTGCGGCGCCACCCCCGCCGCGTTGACCGGAATATTCTTGAGATCCTCGATCGAGGCGAGGCGATATTCGGGGGTCTGCGCGACGATCGGATAGGAGACGCCGTTCTCGGGATTGACGAAGTAGGTCGGCGCGGTCTGCGAGGTGCCGGCGATCGCGGTGGCGACGCTGTTGGTGACATCGCGCTCGGTCAGCCCGAACTCGCTGATCCGCGAACGGTCGGCGACGACGCGGAGCTCGGGATAATGGCCCGATTGCTGGATGCGCGCATCGGCGGCGCCGGGGATCGACTTGATCCGGGCGAGCAGCTTCTCGGCGATCGCGACGTTCGCCTTCTGGTCCTTGCCGGCCACCTGCACGTCGATCGGCGCGGGCGTTCCGAAATTGAGGATCTGGCTGGTGATGTCGGCGGGCAGGAAGGCGAAACCGACGCCGGGGAAGGCGCGCGGCAACTCGGCGCGCATCCGCTTCTGGTAGTCGGCGACCGGATGATGCTTCTCGCTCAGCGTGATGAGGATGTCGCCATCCTCCGGCCCGACCGTACCCGAATTGTTGTAGGTCGTGTTGATGCCCGATACGGGCAGGCCGATATTGTCCGCGATCGTCGCCACCTCGGCGGGCGGGATGATCTGGCGGATGCGCGCCTCGATCCGCTGGAACGCCGCCGACGTATCCTCGATGCGCGAGCCGATCGGCACGCGGACGTGAAGCGTCATCTGCCCGGCATCGACGGTCGGGAAGAAGTTCTTGCCGAGGAAGGGGACCAGCCCGAAGCTCAGCACCACGCAGCCCAGAAAGACGAGCGCGAAGAAGCGCCGCGCGCCGAGCGCGCGCTCGAGCAGGCCGCCATAGCCCGCGCGCACCCGCTCGAAGCGCTGCTCGAAGCCGCGCTGGAAGCGGGCCAGCGGATTGCGCGAGCGCGGCGCCGTGCCGTCATGCTGCTCGTGCTTCCTGAGCATGAACATCGCCATCGTCGGCACCAGGGTACGCGACAGGATGAAGGAGCCGATCATCGCGAAGATCACCGCCAGCGCGAGCGGACGGAACAGATAGCCCGCGATGCCGGGCAGGAAGAACATCGGAATGAACACCACGCAGATGCACAGCAGCGACACGAACGCGGGGACGACGATCTGCTTCGAGCCGTCGAGGATCGCCTGGACGACCTCCTTGCCCATCTCGAGATGGTAGGTGATGCTCTCGATCGTCACCGTCGCCTCGTCGACGAGGATCCCGACCGCGAGGCTCAGGCCGCCCAGCGTCATGATGTTGAGCGTGTTGCCGGTCGCCGACAGGAAGATGATCGAGAACAGCACCGCGAGCGGGATCGAGGTCGCGACGATCAGCGTCGAGCGTACCGAGCCGAGGAACAGCAGGATCATCAGCGCGGTGAGCAATGCGGCGATCACGCCCTCGCGGACCACGCCCGAGATCGCGGCGCGCACGAACAGCGACTGGTCGCCGACCATCGAGATCTTGATCTGCGGCGGCAGGATCGCCTTCAGCGCGGGCAGCTTGTCCTTGACGCCCTGAACGATGGCTAGCGTCGAATTCTTGCCGTTCTTGAGCACGGTGAGCAGCACCGAGCGCTTGCCGTCGACATGGACGACGTTCTGCTGCGGCTGCGCGCCGTCACGGACATGCGCAACGTCGCGCATGAAGATGGTCGCGCCGCCCACCGTCTTGACCGGCAGGTCGTTGAAATCCTCGATCGCGGTCGGCGAATTGTTGAGCTCGATATTGTACTGGAAACTGCCGATCTTGGCAAAGCCGACCGGGTTGATCTGGTTCTGGTTGGCGATCGCGTTCCCGACGTCCTGGCCGGACAGTCCCTTGGACTGGAGCGCCTGCGGATCGACGTCGACCTGCACCTGGCGCTGCTGGCCACCCGACGGATAGGGCATCGCGGCACCCGGCACGGTGACGATCTGCGGACGCATCTGGTTCTGCGCGAGATCGAAGAGCTGCTGCTCGGACAGGCCCGGGCCCGATACCGCGAGCTGGATGATCGGCACGGTCGAGGCGTTGTAGTTGAGGATCAGCGGCGGCGTCTGGCCGGGGGGCAGCTGCTTGAGGATGGTCTGCGAGATCGAGGTGACCTGCGCGGTCGCGGTGCGGATGTCGGCGCTCGGCTGGAAGAAGATCTTGACGATGCCGATGCCCTGCAGCGACGAGCTCTCGATATGCTCGACATCGTTGACGGTGGTGGTCAGCACGCGCTCGAACGGGGTGATGATGCGTCCCGACATGTCGTCGGGGGACAGGCCGGTATACTGCCACGCGGTCGCGATCACCGGGATGCCGATGTTGGGGAAGATGTCGGTCGGCGTGCGGACTGCGGTCACCGCGCCGATCAGGGCGATGAGGATCGCCATGACGATGAACGTCAGGGGACGGGCCAGCGCGATCCGGACGATGCCGTTCATAAGCCTTCTCGAACACGCGACACATCGCAGAGGATCGGATCGACGGGCGCCATGAGCGAGGGACGGACATGGCTGTCGACGAGCCGGCGTTCTCGCACCTGCGTACGGGTCAGTCCAGTGCGGATTTGCTACTGATTTGAAATCTGCCCGTCACCATCGGTCCGGCGTTGCGCCGCGCAGGTGACGAACCGCGGCCGCCGCCCTATCTGCAGCGCGACAGCCGAGGAGCATGACGTGGGCCTGACGATCGCCTTCCAGATGGACCCGATGGAGACGATCCGGATCGGCGGCGACAGCAGCTTCGCGCTGATGCTCGCGGCGCAGGCGCGCGGGCACCGGCTCTATCATTACGGCGCCGACGCGCTCGGCTATCGCGAGGGTCGCGTCTTCGCGCGCGCGCGCGCCGTCACCGTCGAGCGCGTCGCGGGCGCGCATTTCCGTTTCGGCGAGCCGGTCACGATCGATCTCGGCAGCGATGTCGACGTCGTGATGATGCGGCAGGACCCGCCGTTCGACCTCGCCTACATCACCGCCACGCATCTGCTCGAGCGGATCGCGCACCGGACGCTGGTGGTCAACGATCCCGCCGCGGTGCGCAACGCGCCCGAGAAGCTGTTCGTGCTCGATTATGCCGAATTCATGCCGCCGACGCTCATCACGCGCAGCCTCGAGGAGACGCGCGCCTTCCATGCCGAGCATGGCGAGGTGGTGGTCAAGCCGCTCTATGGCAATGCGGGCTCGGCCGTGTTCCATGTCGGGCGCACCGACGCCAACCTCGCCGCGCTGACCGAGCTGTTCGGCCAGGTGTGGCGCGAGCCGTTCATGGTGCAGGCGTTCCTCCCCGACGTGAGCAGGGGCGACAAGCGCATCGTGCTGGTCGACGGCAAGGCGGCGGGTGCGGTCAACCGCCTGCCCAAGCCGGGCGAGATCCGCTCGAACCTGGCGGTCGGCGGCGCCGGCGCGCGCACCGAACTCACGCCGCGCGAAGAGGAGATCTGCGCCGCGATCGGACCCGAACTCGCGCGGCGCGGCGGCGGCGCGCCTCCCGTCCTCGCCTCGGTCGC
>CAZZZX010000070.1:0-9459 GCA_964658585.1 uncultured Novosphingobium sp. | reverse complement strand
CAGCAGCGACAGCGCGTCGATCTCGAGCGGCAGGCTGGCGATCAGCGCCGCGTGACCCGGCTGAGGCTGCATCCGCCGATCACGGAACCCGTCGAGGCGGACTGAGGTTCTGGGCTCCAGGCCGGTCTCACGGCTCGGAGAGCGCCATGAACCGCAGCACCACGCCGCTGATCGCCCTGCTCATGCTCGCCGCGTGCGGCAGCAAGGCGCAATATGATGTCGCCGCCGGTCAGGGGCCGCACCCCGTCCTGCCGCCCGAGCAGCACCGGCTGATCCCGACCGTCAAGATGGCGAAGACGATCGGCTGGTCGCAGGGCGAGGCGCCGACGCCGGCACCCGGCCTGCAGGTCGCAGCCTTCGCGCGCGGGCTCGACCATCCGCGCTGGGTGCTGCCGCTGCCCGATGGCGACGTGCTCGTCGCCGAGACCAACGCGCCGCCCAAGCCCGACGACAGCCGCGGCATCCGCGGCTGGTTCGAGAAGCTCGCGATCAGGCGCGCCGGCGGGTCCAGCCCGTCCGCCAACCGCATCACGCTGCTGCGCGACACCAATGGCGATGGCGTGGCGGACGTGCGCAGCGTCTTCCTGACCGGTCTCAACAGCCCGTTCGGCATGGCGCTCTCGCCCGATGGCAAGACGCTCTACGTCGCCGATACCGACGCGGTGCTCGCCTTCCCCTATGTCGCGGGCGAAACCAGGATCACCGCGCCGCCGCGCAGGATCGTCGATCTGCCGGCGGGGCGGATCAACCATCACTGGACCAAGAACGTCATCGTCTCGCCCGACGGCGCGACGCTGTACGCCACGGTCGGCTCGAACTCGAACGTCGACGACAACGGCATCGCCGCCGAACAGGGGCGCGCGGCGATCTGGGCGGTCGACCTGACGACGGGCGCGCATCGCATCTTCGCGGCCGGCCTGCGCAATCCCAACGGCATGGGCTTCACCCCCGACGGCACGCTGTGGACCGTCGTCAACGAACGCGACGAACTGGGATCGGACCTCGTGCCCGACTATCTCACCTCGGTGAAGCCGGGCGGCTTCTACGGCTGGCCGTGGCGTTATTACGGCACGCATGTCGATGCCCGCGTCAAGGATCCGGCACCGCCGGAAGCCGCACGGACGCTGGTCCCCGATTATGCGCTCGGACCGCACACCGCGTCGCTCGGGCTGGCCTTCGCCCGCGGCGCGAAGCTCGGGCCGCGCTATGCCGACGGCGCCTTCGTCGGCCAGCACGGCTCGTGGAACCGCGATCCGCCGTCGGGCTACAAGGTCGCGTTCATCGGCTTCTCGAAAGATCGTCCGCTGCCGCAGCCGGCGCAGGACGTGCTGACCGGGTTCATCACGCCCGATGGCCAGGCGCACGGCCGCCCGGTCGGCGTGGCGGTCGATGCCGGCGGCGGGCTGCTCGTCGCGGACGACGGCGGCAACATCGTCTGGCGGGTCACCGCGGCCGGCGGTGCCAAACTTGCCGCCAAATGAATGCGCGGATCAGCCCCGGTTCAGGCGCGCGCGCGTAATAGGACACCAGAGCACAGGAGACTCACCATGCGTCGTCCAGTCATCACTGCAATCGCTGCCGCTACCGCCCTCGCAGGTGCGGGCATCGTCGCCTCCGCGCCGGCCGAGGCGCGCACCTTCGTCTCGTTCGGCGTCGGCATTCCCGCCTATGGCTATGGCTACCCCGCCTATGGCTATCCCTATGCCGGCTATTATCCGGCTTATTACGGCGGCTACGCGCCGGTCTTCTATGGCGGCTATGGCGGTTACTATCGCGGCGGCTGGGGCCATCGCGGCTTGGGTGGGTATCGCGGCGGCTGGCACGGCGGCTATCGTGGCGGCGGCGGCTTCCATGGCGGTTACCGCCGCTGATCCCGCGTAGCGGCGTTTCATATCCGGGGCCGGCAGCGATGCCGGCCCCGTTCCGTTTCGGCTCGGCGCGTCGTGCGCGTCGACCCTGGCGCGGGCTTCGCGTCCGGCAGCCCCCCATGTTGTGCCGGCGCAACACTTCGACATGCAACGCGACGCGCCGCAACATGCCCCGCTGCGGTGTCGCAAATCCGTCATTGGCGGCCGGTAGCGGCGCGGTTAGCAGTCAGCCAACCCGACGCAGATCCGGGTTTCCAATGGGGGTCACAGTGAAGCTTTCGCAGTATATCGCGCGTCTTTCGGTCTCGGCAATCGCGCTCGGCAGCGCCGTACCCGTCCTCGCGCAGTCGACCGGCACGCAGCTGTTCGACCAGCAGGAGATCGTCGTCACCGGCCAGCACGGCCCGCAGAACGTCGCCGGCATCTCCTCGCCGGACACGGTCAAGACGCGCGAGGTGCTCACCCAGGCGCTCATCACGCACCTGACGCCGGGGCAGACGATCAACGACACGATCAACCTGATCCCGGGTGTCAGCTTCCAGGGCAATGACGGCTATGGCGGGTCGGGCGGGTTCCTCACCATCCGCGGCTTCGACCAGTCGCGTATCTCCGAGACGTTCGACGGCATTCCGCTCAACGACACCGGCAACTACGCGCTCTATTCCAACCAGCAGCTCGACCCCGAGCTGATCGATCAGGTCAACGTCTCGCTCGGCTCGACCGACGTCGACAGCCCGTCCCCGTCGGCGACGGGTTCGACCGTCAACTACACCACGCGGATGCCGACCGACGACTTCCATGTCCGGTTGCAGAGTTCGTTCGGCGAGTATGACGAGCTGCGGATCTTCGGCGTGGTCGATACGGGCACGTTCACCCCGTTCGGCACCAAGGCGTGGTTCGCCGCCTCGAAGCAGGACTATAACGCGCCGTTCAACGATTTCGGCAAGGTCGACAAGCAGCAGTACAACGCCAAGATCTATCAGCCGATCGGCTCGGGCGGCGACTTCGTCTCGGTCGCCGGCCACTACAACAAGAACATGACGAACTTCTTCGGGTCCGAGCCGCTGCGCAACGACACGACGATTCTGAGCTCGACGGGTACGGTGATCGGCACCCGCATCCCCGGTCCGGATTCGAGCACGAACCGCTTCGCCGACAGCGACAGCGAACGCTATTATCAGAACCAGCTCTACTACAAGCTCGGCAACTGCGCGCGGCTGACCCCGGGGCCGGGCGCACAGATCGAGACGACGACGATCTCGACCACCGGCGCCAACCTGAACCAGGCCGCCTGCGGCTCTGAATATGACGATCGCTTCAATCCGTCGAAGACCGCCAACATCCGCGTCAACTCGCGCTTCTCGCTGACGCCGACGCTCACGCTGACCGTCGATCCGTTCTACGAATATACCGACGCCAATGGCGGCGGCACGGTGAAGGCGTCGGAAACCGCGTATACGAAGACCGCGAACGGCACGACCTTCACCGGCTACGGCTATTTCGGCGGGACCTTCTACACCGGGCGCGACCTCAACGGTGACGGCGACACCAAGGATACGGTGCTGTTGCTCGCGCCGTCGAACACGGTCACCAACCGCTACGGCGTCATCGCCAACCTGTTGTGGAACTTCACGCCCGACCAGACGGTGCGCGTCAACTACACGCTCGACTATGGCCATCACCGCCAGACCGGCGAAGCGGCCGGGCTGACCCCCGATGGCGCGCCGTCCAACGTCTTCCCGCATGACAGCGGCGCCTTCACCGATGCCAATGGCGACGTCCTGCAGAAGCGCAACCGCCTCAGCCTCGCCATCCTCAACCAGGTCGCCGGGCAGTATCGCGGCAAGTTCTTCGACGAGAAGTTGACCGTCGAGGCGGGCGTGCGCGGTGCGTTCTTCCAGCGCAAGCTCGACCAGCGCTGCTTCACCACCGCGGGCAACGGCAATGTCGACTGCGCCGACGATCCCACGCAGGATGCCGCCTATGCGGCGGTCAACGCCTATGGCACCAGCGCCACCACCGGCCTGCCGATCGGTTACAACACGCCGCAGAAACGCAACTACCACTTCAACAAGGCGCTGCCCGCGGCCGGCCTGACCTACCAGATCGCGCCGGCGATCAGCGTCTATGCGAGCTATTCCAAGGGCCTGCAGGTGCCCGGCACCGATCAGCTCTACAATGCCTATTACTATCCGCTCAGCAATGCGGCGGCGAGCCCCAAGCCCGAGACGTCGGACAATTTCGACGGCGGCGTGCGGATGCGCTCGGGCAGGGTCCAGGCGCAGCTGGCCGGCTGGTACACGATCTTCCGTAACCGGATCGAACAGAACTACGATCCGATCCTCCAGCTTTCGACCTACACCAACCTCGGCACCGTGCATAAATACGGTGTCGACGGATCGATCGCGTACCAGATCGTCCCGCAGCTCTCGCTCTACGGCTTCGGCTCCTACCTGCACTCGAGGATCCTCGACGACGTGCAGATCGGCACCTGCGCCGGCGGCGTCAACACGACGGTCGCACCGGTCGCCACCGCGTGCACGAACGGCTCTCCGATCTACGCGAACACCGCGGGCAAGCGCGAATCCGGCGCGCCGGTCTATACCTTCGGCGGTCGCGCGCAGGGCGATTTCGGCCCGCTCGAGATCGGCATCCAGGCCAAGCGCACCGGCTCGCGCTACCAGAACGATCAGAACACCCCGGTGTATCAGAGCTACGGTTCAGGTCTGGCGACCACCTTCTACCAGGTCTACGGCAAGAAGACGCCCGCCTACACGACGGTCGATCTCGATGCGCGGCTGTCGTTGAAGGCGTTCGGTCTCAACGACCGCACCTGGCTGCAGTTCAACGTCACCAATCTCCTGAACAAATTCTATGTCGGCGCGACGTCGACCAGCAACGCGACCGCATCCAACACCACGGTCAACTTCTGGCAGCTGGGTGCGCCGCGCACGATCTCGGGCACGGTCAATATCGGCTTCTGACCCGCGCTCGAGTGCGCGCGGGGCGGCCGGCAGCGATGCCGGCCGCCCTTTGCGTGTCCGTCATTTCCACGCTGACATCGCCCGGAAACAGCCCTAGGGAAGGCGCCGCCAAGATGCCGTCTCCCGTCCCCTCCCCGCTCCGCACCTGTTTCGGAACGCTCGTCGCGGCAGCCATGCTCGCCGGATGCGCCAAGAAGCAGGACGCGCCCAAGCCGCCGCCGCCCGTCGTCGGCGTCATGACGGTGCAGCCGAGCAGCGTACCGATCGATATCGAGCTGCCCGGCCGGACCGCGCCCTACCAGACCTCCGATGTCCGCCCGCAGGTGACCGGCATCCTGCTCAAGCGGCTGTTCGTCGAGGGTGGCCATGTCCATGCCGGCCAGCCGCTCTACCGGATCGATCCCGCGCCCTATCGCGCCGCGCTCGGCCAGGCGCAGGGCAATCTCGCGTCCGCCCAGGCCAATGCGGTCGCGGCGCGGCTCAAGGCCGGGCGCTACGGCGATCTCGAGAAGCTGCGCGCGGTCGCCCGGCAGGATGCCGACGACGCGCGCGCCACCGCCGGACAGGCCGACGCCGCGATCAAGCAGACCCGGTCCGCGCTCGACGCGGCACGGATCAATCTCGATTACACCACCGTGCGCGCGCCCATCTCGGGCACGATCAGCCGCTCGATCGTCACGCCCGGCGCGCTCGTCACCGCAAGCCAGACCAATGCGCTGGCGACGATCCAGACGCTCGACCCGATCTATGTCGACATCCAGCAGAGCGCGAGCGAACTGCTCGCGCTGCGCAAGGCGATGATGACCGGCGGCGCGCTGCCCGCCGAGGCGCCGGTCAAGCTCAAGCTCGAGGACGGCACGCCCTATGCCGGCACCGGGCGGCTCGAGTTCGCCGAGGTCACCGTCGATCAGTCGACCGGCTCGGTGCTGCTGCGCGCGCGCTTCCCCAATTCCACCGGCTTCCTGCTGCCCGGCATGTTCGTGCGCGCGGTGGTGACGCAGACGCGCCGCAACGACGTGTTCCAGCTCCCCGCCCAGGCGGTGCAGCACAATCCGCGCGGCGACGCGACGGTGATGGTGGTGGGCGCAGGCAACAAGGCCGAGCAACGTGCGGTCGAGACGCAGGCGATGCAGGGCAATAGCTGGATCGTCACCAAGGGCCTCAAGCCCGGCGACCGCGTCATCATCGAGGGCACGGGCAATGCCAAGCCCGGTACCGTGGTGCGCCCCGTCGCGGCGACGGGGAGCGCCGCCGAATCGGCGATCGTCACGCCGCCCGCCAGGACGTCCGGCACGGCCAGCGGAGGCGGCGCGGCCGCGGGCAAATGATCTCGCGCTATTTCATCGCGCGCCCGATCTTCGCCTGGGTGCTCGCCATCGTGCTGATGCTGGCGGGCGCGGGCAGCTTCAACCTACTGCCGATCGAGCAATATCCCGACGTTTCCCCGCCGACGGTCGGCATCAGCGCGACCTATCCCGGCGCATCCGCGCAGGTGCTCCAGGATTCGGTCACCCAGGTCATCGAGCAGCAGCTCTCCGGTCTCGACGGGCTGCTCTATTTCCAGTCGACCTCGTCGGACGCGGGCACGGTCACGATCACGGTGACCTTCGACAACGGCACCAATCCCGACATCGCGCAGGTACAGGTGCAGAACAAGGTGCAGCAGGCGCTGCCCCGGCTGCCGACCGAGGTGCAGCAACAGGGCCTGACCGTCACCAAGCGCTCGCCCGACTATCTGCTGATCGTCGCGGTCTATGACTCGACCGACAGCGGCACGCCGTCGGACGTTTCCGACTATCTCGGATCGACGCTGCAGGATCCGCTGTCGCGCGTCGAGGGCGTCGGCGAGGCGACCGCGTTCGGTTCGCAATATGCGATGCGGATCTGGCTCGATCCCTACAAGCTGACCGCGCATCAGCTGATGCCGTCGGACGTGTCGACCGCGGTGACCGCGCAGAACGTCCAGGTCTCGGCGGGCCAGATCGGCGGCCTGCCGCTGGCGCCCGGCGCGGCGATCAACGCGACCGTCACCGCACAATCGCGGCTGACCTCGCCGCAACAGTTCCGCGACATCGTCCTCAAGACCGAGAGCGACGGATCGGTGGTTCATCTCTCCGACGTGGCGCGGGTCGAGCTCGGCGATCAGGACTATAGTTCGGTCTCGCGATTCAACGGCCATCCCGCCTCGGGCCTCGCCATCTCGCTCGCGCCGGGATCGGACGCGCTCAAGACCGCGACCGCGGTCAAGGCCAAGGTCGCGTCGCTCCAGAAGACCTTTCCGCCCGGCTACAAGGTCGCCTATGTCCGCGACTCGACCGACTTCATCCTGCTCTCTGTGCATGAGGTCGAGAAGACGCTGATCGAGGCGATCCTGCTCGTCGTGCTGATCATGTACGTCTTCCTGCAGGATTGGCGCGCCACGCTGGTGCCGGCGATCGCGATCCCGGTCGTGCTGCTCGGCACCTTCGCGGTTCTCTATCTGACCGGCTTCTCGATCAACACGCTGACGCTGTTCGGCATGGTGCTGGCGATCGGGCTGCTCGTCGACGACGCGATCGTCGTCGTCGAGAATGTCGAGCGCGTGATGGAGGAGGAGCATCTCGAGGCGCGCGACGCCACCGTCCAGTCGATGGACCAGATCTCGGGCGCGCTGATCGGCATCGCGATGGTGCTTGCCGCGGTGTTCCTGCCGATGGCGTTCTTCGGCGGCTCGATCGGGACGATCTACCGGCAATTCTCGATCACCATCGTCACCGCGATGGCACTGTCGGTCGCGGTCGCGCTGATCCTCACGCCGGCGCTGTGCGCGAGCCTGTTGCGGCCCAAATGGAAGGATCGCGAGGACAGGGACAAGGACGCGCGGCCGTCGCGCAATCCGCTGGCGCGCTTCTTCGGCTGGTTCAACCGCAGCTTCGACCGGATGACCAAGGGCTATGTCGGCGGCGTCGAGCATGTCATCCGGCGGACCGGTGTGACGATGATCGCGTTCGCGGTGCTGGTCGTCGCGCTGGTCTTCCTGTTCGTCAAGCTGCCGACCGGATTCCTGCCGACCGAGGACATCGGCCAGGCGATCGTCCAGTACCAGCTGCCGCCCGGCACCACGCGCGACCGCACCCAGGCGGTCGCCGCGCAGGTCGAGAACTATTTCCTCCACCAGGAGCATGACGTCGCGGCGATGTTCGCCAATTCGGGGCGCAACTTCAACGGCACGGGCAGCAATGTCGGGCAGGCGTTTCTGGCGCTGACGCCGTGGGACGACCGCAAGGGCGCGGACAACACCTCGCAGGCGGTGGTCGGACGCGCGCAGAAGGCGCTGCACGGGATGCGCGACGCGCAGATCATCACCGTGCTGCCGCCGCCGATCAGCGGCTTCGGTCAGACCAACGGCTTCACGCTCGAGCTGATGAACACCGGCAACCTGTCCCAGGCCGATTTCACCGCCGCCAAGGACAAGCTGCTCGCCGACGCCAACAGCGACCCGGCATTGTCGGCGGTGCGACTGGGTACGCTGGACGACACGCCGCATCTCCAGGTCACTGTCGACAATACCAAGCTCGGCGTGCTCGGGCTCACCCAGGAGACCGTCAACTCGACGCTGTCGGCGGCGTGGGGCGGCACCTATATCAACGACTTCGTGGACCGGGGCCGGGTCAAGCGCGTCTATATGGAGGGCGATGCGCCCTATCGCGCGACCCCGCAGGATCTCGGCGCGTGGCACGTCCGCTCGACGACCGGCACGATGACACCCTTCTCGGCGATCTCGAGCTATAGCTGGGGCAAGGCGCCGACCATTCTCCAGCGCTTCAACGGCACCTCCTCGTTCGAGCTGCAGGGACAGGCGGCGGGCAACGGCAGCTCGGGCGATGCGATGATGCGCATCGTCCAGCTCGCCGAGAAGGACGTGCCGTCCGCGACGACGACATGGTCGGGACTGAGCTATCAGGAGAACCTCTCGACCGGGCAGGCGCCGATGCTCTACGCGATCTCGATCCTCGTCATCTTCCTGTGCCTCGCCGCGCTCTATGAAAGCTGGTCGATCCCGTTCTCGGTGCTGCTCGTCATCCCGCTCGGCGTGATCGGCGCGGTGCTGGCGGTGATGGCGCGCGGGCTCGACAACAATGTCTATTTCCAGGTCGGTCTGCTGACCACGATCGGGCTGTCGGCCAAGAACGCGATCCTGATCGTCGAGTTCGCGCTCGACGCCGAGGTCAAGGAGGGCAAGTCCGCCTATGACGCGGCGATGGAGGCGGCGCGGCTGCGGCTGCGGCCGATCGTGATGACCAGCCTCGCCTTCGTCGCGGGCACGCTGCCGCTCGCGATCTCGACCGGTGCGGGCGCGGCGAGCCGCGTCGCGCTCGGCACCGCGGTGGTCGGCGGGATGATCACCGCGACGGTGCTCGCGATCTTCTTCGTGCCGATGATCTATGTGTTGATCCGGACGCTGCCGGCGCGGTTCAGACGGCGCCCCAAGGCGGACGCGGTACCCGCCTGACGAGGCTTGATCGCGACCGCATCCGGCTCTACCGGATGTGTCCGCAGGATGGGATGCTATCCGGCGACGGGTGGCAAGCGATCACGCAGCAGCGTCAGAGCCCTTACGGCCGGAC
>CAZZZX010000069.1:0-9674 GCA_964658585.1 uncultured Novosphingobium sp. | reverse complement strand
TGCCGGCATCGACATCGTTGTTGCCGATCTGATTGCCGACGCTGTGGCCACGCTCCGTCGAGCGCAGGATCAGGATGCCGGCGGTGTTGTGAGCCGCGTTGACGCCCTGCGGATCGATGTTGCGGATGATGTTGTTGGCGATGCGGTTGTTCGAGACGTCGTGCTTCGAGTTGCCGCCGCCCATCGATATGCCGGCAATCCCGCATCCGTTCAGCGTATTGCCGGTGATGCTGTTGTTCGAGGCGCCGTTGAACAGCTTGAGGCAGAAGATGTCGGCGTCGCGCACGATATTGTCGATGAGACCGCCGTTCGACGAATGCCAGTCGAAGCCCTGACCGGTCCCCGAGATGACATTGCCGGTCGCGACGATGCCATTGCCGCCCGTCACCGTCACGATGCCGCTCGCCTGCTGGTTGTAGTGTGCGACGAAGGCGGGGCCGTAGCGGATGTTGCCGATCTTGTTGCCCGTGATTGCCAGATGCGTCGTGAATGGCATCGCGCCTCCGGAATCGGGATCGATCAAGATCGCCGACATGACGTTGGGGATCGGTGTCGGGGTGTTGTCGGTGAAGTCGTGGATCACGTTGTGATCGATGCTGCTCGCCCCGCTCAACCCCGAGCAGCGCACCCCGACCGAGTTGCTGAGACGCGAGATGTCGAGCCGCGAGACGCGCAGATTGACGACGTTCGAGCAGGAGATCGCCATGGTGGTCTTGCCCTGCTGCGCCGGGCCCTCGCCGGTGATCGCGAAATCGTCGAGCACGACGTTCTGGATCGGAGCCCCCGGCACGCCGCGGAAGAGAATCCCGACGGCGTGGGGATCGGTGTCGTAATGCGGGCAACTCGCCGCCCCGTCGCAGTTGAAGCCGGCCGCGGACATCAGCAGCGTACCGGTGCGCCCGCCATAGCCGACGATCGCATTGCCGGAATGCAGGATCAACGAATGGGTCAGCCGATAGGTCTTGCCCGGACTCAGCTGGAGCACAGCGTGCGGCGTCGCGAGCCAAGCCTGCAACGCCGCGGTATCGTCGGTCCGGCCATCGCCCGCCGCCCCCGCCTGCTCGGCGGTCTTGAGCTGGATCGGGCCGAGCTGCGCCTGCAGCGCCGCCATCCGGTCATAGCCGGCGGCACCGGTCGACGGTGCGGACGCCGGATAACGGGTATGTCCGGCGAGCGCCGCCGACGGTGCGGCGATCGCGAGCAGGACCGCGCCGCCGAGCACCGCGCCACCCCTGCTGAGTTGAACCCGATTCGTCGTGCTGGGACGTGTCATGCTGACCTCCTCGACAGGATCCGGGTGCGCGGCTCCCGGTGACGGCGCGCTTGCGTTATGATCGACGCACCCGAAACGTCCGATGAAGCGAAATGGCATCACGACCGGAACAAGAACGATCACGTCGCGAACGGGATAAACCCGCATCGCGCAATTCCCCCGTCGCCTGATCGCGTCCAAGCCGCTATCCGGGGTCCGACGCTTGGCGCTTCGGGCGGTACGAAGGGGAGACACGATGCAACAACGCGGCGACCTGATGCAGCTGGTGATCGGGCTGTTCCAGAGCGACGATCCCGAGGCGCGGGCGCTGATCGCGAAGCGGATCTCGACCAAGGCGCGGGCGGCCGTCGAGATCCCGGCCGCCGACGACAAGCCCGCGCCCAAGCCGCGCGAACGCGATCTGGCGTTGCTGGCGAACCGCGTATCGCCGATCACGACCATGACCGATGCCGAACTCGACGCGTTCAACGCGCTGCTGCCATGGGGCGCGCTGACCTCGGATGCGACCGGTCGCGTCGTCGGATCGAGCTGGAGCGACCACAAGCGCTCCAACGTCCAGCCGCTGATCGACGAGCGCATCGTCGAGTTCGATCGCGTGCTGCCGCTCGCCGGTCGCCATGTCCTCGAGGTCGGCTGTTTCGAGGGCATCCACACGATCGGCTGCCTGACCCGCGGCGCGCGCGTCACCGGCGTCGACAGCCGGATGGAGAACATCCTCAAGACGCTCGCCCGGCTATGGGCCTATGGCATGGCCGCCGACGTCCGCGTCTGGGATCTCGAGCTCGGCGAGCCGCCGGCGACGGTGCCCGCACGCTGGGACGTGCTGCATCATATCGGCGTGCTCTATCACCTTTCCAATCCGGCCGAGCATCTCGCCATCGCGCTCGATCGCACCGGCGCGGGGCTGCTGCTCGACACGCATGTCGCGAGCGATGCCGAGGATGCGAGCGAGAGCTACGAGGCGCTGGGCCGCACGTTCCGCTACGCGCGCAAGGGCGAGCGGCCGATCTCGCCATTCGCCGGGATGCGCGATCACGCCAAGTGGCTGCTGATCGAGGATCTCGAGGCGATCTGCCGCTCGCGCGGCTTCACCGACGTGCGCGTGAAGCAGGTCCGCGACGAGCGCAACGGCAAGCGCGTACTGATGTGGGCGTTCAAGCCCGGCAAGGCGCGCCCCGACCGGCCTTAGCGGGCGAGCCCCGGGCCGGCCCTGATCAGGCCGGCTCGGGCTTCGGCGCGGTCCAGCGCTCGACCCCGCGGCGCGCGTCCTGGACGAAGCGCGAATGGCGGACCGCGAACAGCCACAGCTCGCCGACCAGGCGGCCGAGCGGGCGCATCGGCCGGCGGAACTGGACGAGCAGCACCACGCGCATGTCCGGCGTGTCGTTCCACACCTCGTGATTGTACATGTCGTCGAAGACCAGCGCGCGGCCCTGTTCCCAGGCGGTGAACTCCTCGCCGACGCGCATCCGGCAATCCTGCGCCCGCGCCGGCACGCGCAGCCCGAGATGACAGGTCAGCAGCGCCTTGCTCACCCCGGTATGCGCCGGGATGTGCGTCCCCGGCACCAGCACCGAGAACAGCGCCGAGTTGAGCCCCGGCACCTTGCGCAGCAGCGCCGCGGTGCGCGGGCACGCCGCGCAGTTGGCGTCGACGCGATAGCCATAGCCGTAGAGGAAGAAGGACCGCCACTTGCCCGCCGGCGCGATGCGGCGATGATCGGGGGAGATCTCGGCGAGTGGCGGCACCTTGGCGAGATCGGCGACGGCGGCCTCCATCTCGGCGCGGATCGTCTCCCATTCGGCCTCGAGCGCGGCGATCCAGCGGAAGTCCGCGGTCGGATAGAAGGGCTGGTTGCCGATCGTCGAATGGCGCGCGGTCAGCGCGTTGATCCGCGGTTGCAGCCAGCGCCCGATGCGCATGACGAGCGGGCGCCGGGGGATCAGCGCGGCATTCGGCTCAGACGGGAGTTCGACCGGTACGACCTCGGACATGAACGCACTTCGCTCCGTAGTATCGGGGGATCGTCATGCCATCCCCCCCGCCGCCACCTCAACCGTCGGCGGGTCTCACGCGGTCTGACGCTTGACCCGCTCGGCATAGCTCTTGCGGAACTTCTGCAGCTTGGGGGCGACCACCGCCATGCAATACGGATTGCCGTTGCCCTCGCGCTCGAAATATTCCTGGTGATAGTCCTCGGCCACGTACCACGGCGCATCGCCATCCTCGATCGTCGTGACGATCGTCCGCGGATGATCGACCTGCGCGCGCTCGATCGCGTTCAGTGCTTCGGCCTTCTGCGATTCCGAATGCGGGAAGATCGCGGAGCGGTACTGCGTGCCGACATCGTTGCCCTGGCGGTTGAGCTGCGTCGGATCGTGGGTGTGGAAGAAGATGTCGAGCAGCACCGCGTAGCTGACGACCTCGGGATCGAAGGTGATCCGCACCGCCTCGGCATGGCCGGTGTCGCCACCGCAGACCTGGCGATAGGTCGGATCGGGCACGGAGCCGCCGATATAGCCGCTCTCGACCGCGCTCACCCCGATCACGTCGTCGAATACCGCCTCGGTACACCAGAAACAGCCGCCCGCAAGCGTCGCGATATCCTGTGCCATGCCTGTCTCTCCCACCGGTGATGCGACGCCCGATGTCGGCGGGCGAGGCGGTTTTTTCAACGGCTCCGCGTGAAGCGGGCCGTGATTGACGAAGCCTTTACGCTGGTGGCTTATGGCATGTGGCCATGGACGCACGCACTTCCGATCTTCTCGCGACCGACGAGAGCGAGTTTCAATCGATGCCCAGCGATAGCCGCGCGCAGACCGTGGTGGTGGTCGGGCTCGGCTATGTCGGGCTGCCGCTGGCGGTCGCGCTGGCGCGCAGCTTCCCGACCCATGGTCTCGACATCGATGCCGGGCGGATCGAGGAACTCGGCCGCGGCCACGACCGCACCGACGAGATCGCCCCCGCGACGCTCGCCGCGTCGGGGCTGCACTACGCCGCCGATCCCGAGGCGTGCCCCGCCGCCGATGTCTACATCGTCACGGTGCCCACCCCGGTCGACGACCGCAACCGCCCCGATCTGCGCGCGCTGATCGGCGCCAGCGAGATGGTCGGCCGGATGATCGATCCGACGCGCAAGCCGGTCGTGATCTTCGAGAGTACGGTCTATCCGGGGGTGACGGAGGAGCTGTGCGTGCCCGCGATGGAGCGCGTCTCGGGGCTCTCCTGGCGCGAGCATTTCACCGTCGGCTATTCGCCCGAGCGGATCAATCCGGGCGACCGCGAACATACCGTCGATCGTATCGTCAAGGTCGTCGCCGGCGACTCACCCGAGACCACCGCGCGCGTCGCCGCGATCTACGATCGGGTCACCACCGGAGGCACCTTCCGCGCCGCCTCGATCAAGGCCGCCGAGGGCGCCAAGGCGATCGAGAACGCGCAGCGCGACGTCAACATCGCCTTCATGAACGAGGTGACGCGGATCTTCTCCAAGCTCGACGTCAGCATCTGGGACGTGCTCGACGCGGCCAAGACCAAGTGGAACTTCCTGCCCTTCCAGCCCGGGCTGGTCGGCGGCCACTGCATCGGCGTCGATCCCTATTATCTCTCGCACCGCTCGATCGAGCTCGGCCACCTGCCCGAGGTCATCCCCGCGGCGCGCTCGGTCAACGATGATATGGGCCGCTGGATCGCGGACACGCTGCACATGAAGTCGGTCGGCACCGAAAAGGCCCGGCTGCTCCACGTCCTGGTGCTCGGCGTCACCTTCAAGGAGGACGTGCCCGATCTGCGCAATTCCAAGGTCGTCGACATGGTCCGCCGCCTGCAGTTCCATGGCCATGGCGTCGCGGTCCACGATCCCCATGCCGACGCCGCCGAAGCCGCGGCGGAATATGGCGTCAAGGTCACCGACGAGGTGCTCGACCGGCGCTACGATCTCGTCATCGCCGCGGTCGCGCACCGCGAATACCGCGCGATGAGCGACGAGGCGCTGTCGGGCCTGGTCGCGGACGGCGGCCTGTTCGCCGACGTCAAGGGCGTGTTCCGCGAGCGTCGGCTCGGCTGCCGGACATGGACGCTCTGAGGTCTTAACGCGCGCCCGCCGCGCGCTCCAGCAGCGGTCGCCACCATGCCTCGTTGGCGAGATACCAGGCCAGCGTCTCGGCGAAGCCCTGGCGGAAGTCGCGCGCCGGCGCATAGCCGAGCTGTTCCCGCGCCTTGGTCTCGTCGATCGCGTAGCGGCGGTCATGGCCCTTGCGATCGGTGACGTAAGTCTTGAGCTCGGCGGACGCGCGACCATGCGCCGCGGGCGCGTCCGGATAGCGCTCCGCGAGCGCGGGATCGGCGGCGAACGCCGCGTCGACCGCGCGACAGATCTCCTCGATCACGGTGAGGTTGGGCAGCTCCTGCCCGCCGCCGATATTATAGACCTCGCCGGGCGTACCGCGCAGCAGCGCCGCCTCGATGCCGCGGCAATGATCCTCGACGTGCAGCCAGTCGCGCACGTTCATGCCGTCGCCGTAGATCGGCAGGTTGCGTCCCGACAGCGCGTTGATGAGGAACAGCGGAATCAGCTTCTCGGGGAATTGGTATGGCCCGTAATTGTTCGAGCAGTTGGTCGTCGTCACCGCCAGCCCGAAGGTGTGGTGATACGCGCGCACCAGATGGTCCGAGCCCGCCTTGGACGCCGAATAGGGCGAATTGGGGGCGTACGGCGTGGTCTCGCTGAACGCCGGATCATGTGGCCCGAGCGAGCCGTAGACCTCGTCGGTCGAGACATGGTGGAAACGGTGCGGGCGGCCCGATCCCGCATCGAGCCACAGCGTCTTGGCGGCCTTGAGCAGGCTGTGCGTGCCGATCACGTTGGTGGTGACGAACGCGTCCGGCCCGGTGATCGAGCGATCGACATGGCTCTCGGCGGCGAAGTGGACGATCGTGTCGATGTCGTGATCGATCATCGCCTGCGTCATCGCCGCGGTATCGCAGATGTCGGCGACGAGCAGTCCGACGCCATCCAACCCGTCGAGATTGGCGCGATTGCCCGCATAGGTCAGCACGTCGACGACGAGGATCGCATCGTCGGGATGGGCGCGACGCCAGTGGTGGACGAAGTTGGCGCCGATGAAGCCCGCGCCGCCGGTCACGATGATGTTAGCCATTCGTCCTGATCTCGCCGAGCATGGTCCGCAGGTTGGTGCGCCAGTGCGGTGCCGGTCCGCCGAGTGCGGCGACGGTCGCGGTCTTGTCGAGCACCGAGTAATGCGGACGCCGCGCGGGTGTCGGGAAGTCCGCGGTGGCGATCGGCACCACCGGCACCGCGTGGTCGAGCAGACCGAGCGCGAGCCCCTCCTCCTGGATCGCGACCGCGAAATCGTACCAGCTCGCCGCGCCGCTGTCGGTGTGATGGTAGAGGCCGGTCGCCCCCTGGCCGGCCAGCGCCCACAGCGCCGCCGCGAGCCCCGGCGCATAGGTCGGCGTGCCGATCTGGTCGGCGACGACACGGACCTGGGGGTGCGCCGCCATCAGCCGCAGCATGGTGCGCACGAAATTGCCGCCGGTGGGCGCATAGACCCAGGCGGTGCGCACGATCAGCGCGTCGGGCCCCGCCGCCCCCTCGCCCGCCAGCTTGGTGCGGCCATAGGCACCCAGCGGGTTGGTCGGCGCGTCCGGCGCATAGGGCACGCCCGACAGGCCGTCGAACACGAAGTCGGTCGAGACATGGACCAGACGGACGCCCGTCGCCGCCAGATTGGCGACCGCGGTGGCGTTGGCGGCATAGGCCGCATCTTCCTCGCTCTCGGCCTTGTCGACCGCGGTGTAGGCGGCGGCGTTGAGGATCAGGTCGGGCGCCTCGACGGCGACCAGCGCCGCCACCGCCACGGCGTCGGTACAGTCGAGCGTGTCGCGATCGTGCGCGACGATGCGCGCACCCGCGGGCGCACACGCCTGCAAGGCGCGGCCGAGCTGGCCATAGGCTCCGGTCACGAGCACCTTCATGCGAAGGTCTCGGCCTCGGCAAGCGGCACCGCGGCGGCGTCCTTGCCGGAAAGCTGCGGCACGATGTCACCGAGCGGCCAGTCGATGCCGATCGCGGGATCGTCCCAGCGGATCGAGCGCTCGTCGGGCTGCGCATAGGGTGCGGTGCACTTGTAGAGGAAGTCGGTGCCGTCCTCGAGACTGAGGAAACCGTGCGCGAACCCCGGCGGCACCCAGAACATCGTTTTGTTCGCGGCGGTGAGCGTCACCCCGGCCCATTGCCCGAAGGTCGGCGAGGAGCGGCGCAGATCGACCGCGACGTCGAACGCGGAGCCCGCGACGACGCGCACCAGCTTGCCCTGCGGATTGGGCTTCTGGTAATGCAGGCCGCGCAGCACGCCCCTGGCCGAGCGGCTGTGATTGTCCTGGACGAACGACAGATCGAGCCCCGCCTCGCGGAACGCGACGGCGTTCCAGCTCTCCATGAAGAAACCGCGCTCGTCGCCGAACACGCGCGGCTCGATCACCAGCAGGTCGGGGATCGCGGTCGGCACGATCCTCACGAGATCACCCGTGCTTCGAGCAGGTCGATCAGATAGTCGCCATAACCGCTCTTGCGCAATGGCGCCGCCAGCCGGGCGAGCTGGCCGTCGTCGATGAAGCCCATCCGCCAGGCGATCTCCTCGGGGCAGCAGACCTTGAGCCCCTGCCGTTCCTCGGTGACACGGACATAGTTGGCGGCGTCGAGCAGCGAGACGTGGGTGCCGGTATCGAGCCAGGCATAGCCGCGCCCCATGATCTCGACCGAGAGTTCGCCGGCCTCGAGATAGCGCCGGTTGAGATCGGTGATCTCGAGTTCGCCGCGCGGCGACGGCGCGATCGCGTGCGCGTGCTCGACCGCCTTGCCGTCGTAGAAATACAGGCCGGTCACCGCATAGTTGGAGCGCGGCGCGATCGGCTTCTCCTCGATCGTCTCGGCGCGGCCCTCGGCGTCGAACGAGACGACGCCGTACGCGCTCGCGTCCTTGACGTAATAGCCGAACACGGTGGCGCCGGCATCGCGCACGGCGGCGCGGCCGAGCAGCTCGGTCAGGCCGTGGCCGTAGAAGATGTTGTCGCCGAGGATCAGCGCGGACGGATCGCTGCCGACGAAATCCGCGCCGATATGATAGGCCTGCGCCAGCCCGCCCGGCTCGGGCTGGACCGCATAGGTGAGCCGCATCCCCCAGTCCGATCCGTCGCCGAGCAGATGCTCGAACGCCGCGCGGTCGTGCGGGGTGGTGATGATCATGATCTCGCGGATACCCGCCAGCATCAGCACGCTGAGCGGATAATAGATCATCGGCTTGTCGTAGACCGGCATGAGTTGCTTGGAGACCGCACGGGTCAACGGATACAGCCGTGTGCCCGAGCCGCCGGCCAGAACGATTCCCTTGCGCACGCGGCCTGCTCTCCCGATCCGTCGCCTCGATAGGCAGAGCGTCGGACGGAGGCAAGGACGGTGCGGCTTCCGGTTCCGCCGTCCGCGCGTTATGAGGCGGAATGGCGATCTCGTGGACCAGCCTGCCGTTCCGGATCGCGATCGCGGCGCTCGGCGTCGTGCTCGCGGGCGATCTCGCGTGGCTGGCGTCCCGGCCCGACTGGATGATGGTCCCGGCGATGCTGGCGGGCTGGTACGGCGCCGACCTGATGTCGGGCGCGGTGCACATGTATATGGACTATCGTCCGTCGCGCGCCGGGATCGGGCTCGACCGGCTGTTCTTCTACGAGGGCGCGCGCGACTCGGCGGAATATGTCGCGATGCGCGACGCGACCTTCGCGCGGCTCGGGCCGATCGAGCGGCTGATCTACGACTTCAAGAACCACCATCCCCGTCCCGATGCGCTGGGGCGGCGCACCATGGTGCATCAGATCGGCTCGACGATCGCGTTCACGACGCTGCCCGCCGCGATCCTCTTCAATCTCGCATGCTTCGCGCTCGGGTTGCCCGCCTGGATCATGGCGGGGGCCGTCGCGTTCCTGCTGGGCGCGAGCTTCGCGCAGTATTTTCACGGCACGCTGCACCGCGCGGACGTGCCCTGGCCGGTGCGCGCGATGCGGGCGACGCGGCTGCTGATGCGGCCCGAGGACCATGTCCTCCACCACCGGACGCTGGCGCAGGATTTCTCGACGATCAACGGCTGGTCGAACCCCGCGCTCAACCGCGTCTTCCGCGCACTGCGCCGACGCGGACACCTGCCCGACGACGGGCTGGTGCCGCGCTGAGCCGGACGGCGCCTAGAAGCGGTAGCCCAGGCTGAGCTGAAGCACCGGATAATATCTATAGTCGTCGATCCGGTTGCGCAGATTGTCGATCGCGCGCGCGAGATCGTCCTGCGCGAGCGGATTGCTGCCGAGTTCGCCGGTCGCGCTGACCCGGGTCACG
>CAZZZX010000068.1:4243-9692 GCA_964658585.1 uncultured Novosphingobium sp. | reverse complement strand
GTCCTCGCCCCATTCCCGGAGCCCGCGCCATGCCGCTCGTAAGCGTCGTAATCCCTACCTTCGGTCGCGCCGAGCTGGTCGCCCGCGCCGTCCGCGGCGTGCTCGCGCAGACCCTGCACGACATTGAGGTGATCGTCGTCATCGACGGCGACGATCCCGCGACCGTCGCCGCGCTCGACGCGATCGCCGATCCGCGGCTGCGCCACATCGCCCATACCGAGAAGAAGGGCGCCGGCCCGGCCCGCGACACCGGCGCCGATGCCAGCACCGGCCAGTGGGTCGCCTTCCTCGACGATGACGACGAGTGGCTGCCCGAGAAGCTTGAGAAGCAGCTCGCCGCTGTCCCCGACGAGCGATCGGTGGTGATGACGCTGTTCCGCATTGTCGCGCCGGTCGGTGACCTGATCCGCCCGTCGCTGCCCTATGACGACCACCAGCCGATCGACGAGTGGCTGTTCGGCCGCCACAGCTGGGTTCGCGGCGGCGAGGCGATGATCCAGACGTCCTCGCTCATGTTCCCGCGCGCGCTGTTCGATACGCTCCACTTCCGCGACACCAGGCAGCACGAGGAGTGGGAGATCACGCTGCGCGCGGTCAAACAGCTCGGCTACCGCTTCGTGACGGTGCCCGAGCCGCTGGTGATCTACTATGCGCCAAGCGGCAACCCGTCGCTCAGCAAGACCTACACCTGGGAGCGGTCGATGCGCTGGATCGACGATGTCGGCGATCTCGTGACGCCGCGCGGCTATAGCGGCTTCGCGCTGACCGTCGCCTCGCAGGTCAATCTGAGTTCGGGCCGCAACCGCGCCTTCGTGACGCTGCTGCGCGCCGCCTTCGCCAAGGGGCGGCCGACGCCCAAGCAGCTCTTCGCCTTTGCGCTAATTTGGGCGCTGCCGCACGACTTGCGCCGCCGCGTACGCGCGCTGCTCGGCCGGCGGGGCACGACGTCCACACCGCAACGCGCTTGACCGATCCGAGGGGAACAGAGATGAGCACCGCACCCGCCAAGATCGCCGACCCGGCCGACAACTTCGCGCTCTATTACGACGAGGCGCTGACGCGGCCGACGCCATACACTATCGGCAACGACTATGTCACCAAGGCGCGCGACCGAATGGACCGCACCTTCAACCTGATCGCGCCGCACGTCGCGGGCAAGGTGATGGTGGATGTCGGCGCCTCGCCCTTCTACCTGCTCGATCGCGCCAAGCGCGCGGGCGCAGCCCGCTGCCACGGCATCTACTTCGCCAATGACGAGCATCCGCTCAAGCGCATCGACCGCATCCACTCGGCCGCCGGGCCGATCGAGCTCAGCCACGCCGATGTCGAGAATGAAGGCTTTCCTTTCGCCGACGACGAGGTCGATATCGTCACCGCGTGCGAGATCCTCGAGCATTTTGATGCTTTCCCGGTCAGCTTCGCGCGCGAGGTACGGCGCGTGCTCAAGCCCGGCGGGCTGCTCGGCATCACCGTCCCCAACGTGGCCTCGATCGCCAACATCCTGAAGCTGGTCTTTCAGAAGAACATCTACATGAAGTACCGCTCGGATGTGACCGGACGGCACAAGCACGAATACACGCTGTCGCAACTGCGCGCTTTCATCGATTATATGGGGATGGATATTGTCAACGCGGGTTTCATGCCTTCACCTACGTCGGACAAGTACGCGCTGCGCCCGCTGTATCGAACGATCGCGAAGACGCCGGTGCTGCGCAGCTACTCGCCGGTGCTCTACATCCTCGCGCGCCAGCCCGCGGTGAAGCCGATCAGCGACCTCACAACCCCGCCCGCCGCGCTGTTCGACATTGCTCAGTCGATTGAGGAATGAGCGATTAATCGGAGTAGATGATCGTCGCGCCGATCATGTCCAGCCGGACTTCGAACGGCCGGCAATCGGACAGCGCTCGGATCACGTCCTGCCGCCGTCCGTCGGGCACATAGGCGAGCAAGAAGCCCGAGCCACCCGCGCCGAGCAGCTTGCCGCCGGTGGCCCCGGCGGCGCGCGCGCGCGCATAGGCATCGTCGACGCGCGGGTTGCTGATGCCCGTGGTCAGTGAGCGCTTGCGCTCCCAGCCCTCATGCAAATACGGCCCCAACACGTCGAGATCGCTGACTATCTCCGACGACAAGCTGCGCGCCTGAGCGGCCATCGCTTTGAGGTTCTCCCGCGCCGCCTTGCTGCTGCCGACGACCTGCGCCTGGGTGCGCAGCAGTTCGCTCGCCTGGCGTGTGCCGCCGAGATAGAACATGACGAGATTGGCCTCGAGCCGCTGGCGCATGTCCTGCGTCGTCGGCACCACCTCGGAGCTGACGCTCTCGTCGGGGTGGAACTGGATGAAGTTGAGGCCGCCCAGCGCGCAGCCATACTGGTCCTGCTTGCCGATCGGCTCGCCCAGCTTGTCGATCTCGACCTCGCAGGCCTTGGCGGCGAGTGTCGTCCGTCCCTCGTAGCGGCCCTGATAGGCGTTGCAGAGATTGAGCAGGCCGACTGTGAAGGCACTCGACGAGCCGAGACCGGTGCCCGCCGGCACGTCCGCGCTCGAGTTGAAGTCGACGCCCTTGATCCCGTAGTCGCTGAACACCTGCCTGAGGATGCGATGCTGGATCGCGTCGAGCGACTGCGGCGTCTCGAGCTTGGAGTATTTGAGGATGTAACCTTCGCCGCCGAAAAAAGCGTGCATCGAGAGATAGACGTAGCGTGCTAGCGAGAAGCTCAGCACCGCACCACCGTGCTCGCGATAGAAGCCCGACAGATCGCTGCCGCCGCCGCACAGGCTGACGCGGAGGGGCGTGCGCGAGATAATCATGCCATCGCTGCCAGCGCGTGATCGACTGCCTGCGACAGCGTGGTGGCGACGAAGTCCGGCTCGATACCGTCGAAACGGTCATGATCCACGCCGGCATGCCCCGTCCGGACGAGGATTGCGCGCGCGCCGGCTGCCTTCGCGGAGGCGATGTCGACGAAGCGATCGCCGATCATCCACGATCGCGACAGGTCGAGGACATGACGGTCCGCCGCTGTCAACAACAGGCCCGGCCGGGGCTTGCGACAATCGCAGCTGATCTTCAACGCCTCGACTTCACCCGGCCACCCTCTTTCCGGATGATGCGGGCAAAACAGAAGATCGTCCACATAAGCGCCGTCCCGCGCGAGTCCCAGATCGAGAGCCGCGTGGATTTCGCGGACCGTCTCGTAGCCGATCATGCCCTTGGCGATATCGGGCTGGTTGGTGACGACGATCGCCGGCACGCCGGCCGCGTTGATCGCCCGGAGCGCGGCGCCGGCATCCGGCATCAGTCGCAGATCGCTTGCGCGATGGACGCCGCCAATCTCCTCGTTGAGCACGCCGTCGCGATCGAGGAAGATCGCGGGCTTGGGAAGGCGATGGCTCAGCCGCTCGACCCGGCCCGAGGCGAGATCGGCCTCACCTCGCGCCAGCCGCGCCGGCGTGCCGAGATCCTTGATATATTCGACGCTGCGGTAGGCGGCGAGCGGGCGCCCTGCGGCGACGATCGCCGGAAAGACGTCGTGTCCCCAGTCCGATGCGCACGCGGCAGGGATGAAGTCGATCGCTGCGGGATCGAGCACGTAGAGCGCGGCGCTGACCAGATTGGGCAGCAGCGCGTCAGCAAGGTGCGGCTTCGACAGGAAACGCAGGATACGGCCATCCTCGTCCGCCTCGACCAGGTCGCTGTCGTGCGGGTGATCGTTAGGATGAACGAACAGCGTGCCTAGAGCGCCCGATCGCCGCTGGAACGCCGCCATCCGCGCGAGATCGACGTCGAGCAGCGTGTCGCCGTAAAGGACCGCGAACGGTTCCTCGAGAAGATGCCGCGCCGCCAGCACCGCGCCCGCCGTACCGAGCGGCGTGGCCTCGCGGACGTGCTCGATCCGGACCCCGAAGCCGCTGCCGTCGCCGAAATGATCCTCGATCACGCCTGCGAGATGGCCGGTGAGGAAGACGAACTCGGCGACACCCGACGCGCGTGCGTTCGCGACGATCCGCTCGAGCAGCGGCACGCCCGCCACCGGCACCATCGCCTTGGGACGATCGGTCAGGCCGAGCCGCGTGCCCTTGCCACCGGCGAGGACGACCGCCTTCAAACTGGCCGCCGCCCGACCGCCCAGCGCGCCGCGGCGCGGACGGCGCCTTCCGAATCGAGCCTGGGCGACCAGCCGAGCGCCCGGATGCGGCCGACATCGTAATTGACGCTTGGCACGTCGCCGACCCAGCCGCGGTCGCCACCGGTATAGCTGATGCTGGCCGTGCCGCCGGCCTCCTCGGCGACGATCTCCGCCATGCGTTTCACGCTGCAGCGCGTCGTTCCGCCGACGTTGAACAGGTTGATCGGCTCCCCCACATTGTCCCAACTGAAAAAAATCGCGTCGACCAGATCATCGACGTGGAGGTACGGCTTGATCTGCTCGCCATTGCCCAGCACCTCGAGCTGCTCGGGCGTGCGCTCGAGCTTCCGCGCGAAATCGTAGATCGCGCCATGCGTGGAGCGGTCGCCGACCACGTTCGGGAAGCGCGTGATCCAGGCGCGCAGGTCGTAATTTGCCACGTAGGAGGAAATAAAGGCTTCCGAGGCGAGCTTGGCCGCACCGTAGTGCGAGATCGGTAGCAGCGGACCATGATCCTCGCGGATCGCGCCCTGCGCCTCGCCATAGATCGCCGAAGTCGACGCGAACACGATCTGGCGCACGCCGTGCCGGCGCATCGCCTCCAGCACCGAATACGTGGTGCCGAGCGTCGCCGAGAAGTCGACGCCGGGATCGGCATGGCTGCGCGCGATGTCCGAATTGGCGGCGAGGTGGAACACCGCCTCGAACCGCTCGCGTGCGAACACGTCGTCCAATGCGGGGCGGTCGGCGACGTCCATCTCGACAAAGGAGAAGAGATCTTGGCCGTCCAGCGCGGCGAGGTTCTCGCGCAGGCCGAGCACCAGATTGTCTGCAGCGACGACGCGATGTCCGCGGCCGACGAGGCGCTCGCAGACATGGCAGCCGATGAAGCCGGCCCCGCCGGTCACGAGGATGTTCAAATGTCCGCCCCGTTTCGCCGATGCGTGCCGGACACCGGAGCACCGACACCTTTTGTGACGCGCGCGCCGACCGGATCACTCATCGCGACGATAGGCCATGAATTGTGCGAGGACGTGTATTATCGCTTGGTGCGCGTCCTCCGCGAGGCCGTAGTTCGCGACATCGACGTGCAACGCGATGTCGGCCGACTCCTTGAGCTTGCCGCCGCTGAAACCCGACAGCCCTATCGTCGTGATCCCAGCCGCCTTCGCCGCCGCTACGCCAGCGATGATGTTGGGACTGTTGCCCGACGACGAGATCGCGATCAACACGTCGCCTAGCTTCCCGACCAGCTCGATCTGGCGGGAGAACACGGTCTCGAACCCGAAATCGTTCGCGATTGCCGAGTAGAGCGACATGTTC
>CAZZZX010000068.1:1673-4233 GCA_964658585.1 uncultured Novosphingobium sp. | reverse complement strand
GCGACCATCGAGTTGGCGTCGATCACCGGATGGCCGGGCGCATGCGTGCCCTTGGTAAAATCGCAGCCGAGATGGTCCGCGATCGCCGCCGAGCCACCATTGCCGATCGCGTGGACGCGCCGCCCCGTGCGCGCCGCCGTCTCGATCGCGTCGCGTGCGCGGTCGAGCGCATAGGCATCGACGCCGGCAAGCGCATCGCGGAGCCGCTCCGCGTAATCGGCGAGATAATTACCGATCGAAGACAGATCGCAGGCCGTGTTGTCGTGGCGAGGATCCCTGAGCGTCGGCACGTGTCTCGTTCTCCCGCAGACGACGGGCATTTCATAGAGCAAGTCTCTAGGCAGGCAAGCGTTTAAGGCGGCGCGTCAGGCCGCGACGGACTAACGTCGCAGCACGTCCTGTGCGAATTCGGGATAGAACAGCGGATCGGGCAGAATCGGGCGGCGATCCGGACGATAGGGGCGCAGTCTCAGGTCCGGCGTTGCCTTGATGACCAGCGCGACCGCGAACATCAGCATGACCTGCGATATCGAGTCTCGATCGAACAGGCTCGTTTCCGTGGCGTTCTGCCCGGCGCAGAACATGATGGTCGAGATCAGCATGGCACCGCGCGCGCCCTCCGCCGCACGGCTGGCGAGCACGCGGAATAGCGGCAGGACAAGCACCGCGAAGACGACGATCGACAGACCGGGGATGCCGATCGTTGCCAGGAGATCGAGATATCCGTCATGGCCCTGTGCAAGATCGACCACCCAGCCCTTGCCGTATAGGAAGACCGGACTGGCCGGGCCGACATCCCAGAACGATCCGTAGCCGGCGCCGCGCAGCGGATGATCGTGAGAATAGCGTAGAACCACGTCCCAGACGTCCAGCCTGCCGGACAGGACCTTGGGATCCCGGAAGGGCGAGGCCAGGTCGACCTGCAGCAGATCCGGCAGCGCCGCCGCCGCCAGCAGCGCCAGGATCAGCGACACCAGCAGCGCGATGCGGTAGCGCGCGTTGTAGCCAAGGTAGACGCAGCCGAGCAGCGCCGCCCCGCAACACATTCCGATCGAGGTGCGCGAGCCCGTCTTGACGAGCAGGAACGCCGCGACGGCGAGCGCCGGAACGCGCCAATTCCACGATCGCCGCCCGCCGCCGAACAGCAGCAGCAGGATCGCATAAGCGGTCGCGGCGCTGGCGATGTTCTTCTGCATCATGAAGCCGCACCATTCGCCGATCAGATTCTTGTCGAGTACGTCGTCGGCCTGATGCACGCCGATCCGCGGCAGCAGCACGGCGGTGGCGATGTTGCCGAGCACCGCGGCGAACAGCGCGGTTCGCAGCAGCCCCACGACGGTTTCAAAGGCAAGATGACGGACCGACGCGAACACCGACCAGATGATGACCGTTGTCAGAAGCAGCCGACGCGCGCCGACCTGCGGCGCGATCGACCATGACAGGCTGAACGCGCAATAGCCGAGCGCGAACATGATCGGCAGCGGGATCACCAACGAGCGGCTCGGCCTGATGAATGGCCGAAGCGCGACAAGAATCAGGACCGCAGTGCCAATGTAGAGAAACTGGCGCGCCGCGCTGCCGCCGCCGCCGAGCTGATCGCCACCCATCGTCATCGCCGGGCCGATCATGGTCAAGCCGAGCAAGCCGAGCACGCCGAGCTTGAGGAGCCGCTTCCGCGGGACGCCGCCGCCCGTGATCCTTCGAGACCACTGCATCGTCATCTCGAACTTGCCATGACGATCGCAGGCTTTCCCAGAAGCTGCCGCGACCGGCCGGCCGACCCTTGCCTACCCTGCCGGCCTTAACACTCTCCCTACCGGATACTGAATCACGGATCAACGTCGCGGCACGCGGTTCGAAACGACACAGTCGCGGCCGTGTCAGCCGGCATCGTCACCGAAATTGTTCCGTGTTTCGCGATGCAACGAATATAGCGTGCGGGTGCGAAGCAACGCGATGATATTCCTGAGCGGCCGGCTGGTGGCGCTCGTGCTCCTGCTGGCGTTCCAGCTCATCGTCGTGCGGGTGCTCGCCCCGGTCGAATATGGTCGCTACGCCCTCGTTTTCGCCTGGGCGACGCTGATGCAGACCGTGGTATCATTCGGCATCCCGCGACTGATCCCCAAATATGTCGGGCAGGCCGGATGGAATCTTGCGCCCGCCACGCTCAGGCGACTGGTGTTCGCAATCCTCGCTATGCGGCTGGGCGGCAGCCTCGTCGCGATGGCGGCGGGCTATCTGCTCGGCAGGTCGCTCGGCTGGATCGAGCCGACCGAGCGCGGACTGATCCCGGTCGGTGCGTGCTACATCCTCATCAGCCTCGTCCAGGTCGACGCGGACTCCATGGCCCAGTCGCTCAGCCTCCAGCCGGCGTCGCGATCCTGCCTGATCGGCGAGGCGGCGGTCCGCTTCGCCGTGGTCGCGCTGGTCGCGGCGTCCTTCGGGATCCTCTCCGCAGTCGCGATTCTCGCGATCAGCGTCGCCACATCGGGCTCGGCGGCAGCGATATTGCTGGCGAACGTGCTGCGCACGTTGAGCACGCTGCCCACCGACGCCGACT
>CAZZZX010000068.1:0-1663 GCA_964658585.1 uncultured Novosphingobium sp. | reverse complement strand
CCGAGTTCCGCACCGTCGCCATCAGCGGCTATGCCAGCGGCATGGCGTGGTTCGCGTCGAGCCCCGCGGTGATCCGGTTGATCGCCAGCCGGATGATCGACATCGCGGCATTCGCCGGCCTGTCCTTTATGCAGACGCTGGTGCTGAGTTTTCAGCGCTACACCCCGGGCATGCTGCTCTTCCCCTTCATCGAACCGGCTGTGATGCGCGACTATGCCCGCACCGGAGACCGGTCGCGGCTCGAGGCCGCGCTGTCGCTGATTACCAAGGTTGACCTCGCGTTGATCGGGACCACCATCGTCGGGACGATCGTCGCGGGACGGCCGCTGGTCGAGTTGATGACCGGCGGCCGCTACGGCGCGATCGCCTATGCGCTACCCTGGTTGCTGACCTACATCGTCGCGAGCTCGATCTATCGGGCATTCGAGATCGTCGCGATCGCGCTCGGCGCCGCGGCGACGCTGATCTGGCCGCTGGCGTTCAGCCTCATCTGGCTGGCGGCGGCGATCCTGCTGACACCCCGCTTCGGTCCGATTGTGCTGCTGGCCTGCCCTGTAGCCGATTCGCTGTCCCGGCTGGCTATCCTTCACGTCGCGCTGCGGCGGATTGGTATCCGCGACGTCATCGACCTGCGGATGGGCGGCGCGATCGTCGCGCTGGTTGCGGGATGCGGCAGCATCGGGGCCGCGCTGGTCCGCCAGTCCCAGCTTGGCCCGTTCGGTATCGTCGCGGCCGGGACGGCGGCCGCGCTCGTTTACTTGGCGTTCATCGCGGCGATCCGTCCGCTCCGCGAAGCAGAGGCCAACATCCTCGCCGGCACGCGTTCAGGAAGCGCCGTGGCGATGATGCGCCGCTACGCGCGGGCCTGAGCAAAAACGGCGCGCCCGCGTACCGTCTCGTCTGGAGTAGACGCTCGAGGAGGGGCAGTCTCCCGTCAGGGCCTCGGAACGGCTTCGGCTGTGGTCGTGCGTCGTCGCGGCAGGTTGGCAAGTGGCGGCAGGTTAACGTCATATCTGGACTGCTGCCCTCGCCCGGCGCTCTCCCGGCCCGTCATCGAGAGCAACGCGACCGTCGCGAATAGCCCGAGGCCGCCCATCGCCGTGAACGGGCGATCCGCGGTTTCCGACATGCTCGAGATGGCCCACGCGACCGCCATGCTGAACAGGGCCAGTCCCGCCTCGCGTCCGGCCCCGCTCGACAGGTAGAGCCGCCGCGCCGCGACGCCGCTCGCCAGGAGCGGAACGAGATACAGAAGCAGACCAACCGCGCCGGTGCCGAGCGCGATGTCGAGATAGCCGTTGTGCGGGTCATAGAGATCGGTGAGCCTGCCGAGCTGATAGGCGAAGGTGCCATAGGTCATCGAGACGTAGCCGAAGCCCGCGATCGGGCGCTCTAGGAAGCTGTCCAGCGCGACACCCCATACCACGTTGCGCCCCGACAGCGTCTCGTCGCGCCCCAGGGCATGGAGCAATGAGTCGACCGACAGATAGCCGACCAGCAGCACCGGCGCACCGAACAGCAGCGCACGCAGGCGATTGGCCGGCCGCGCGACCGCCGCGGCCCAGACGATGGCGATCGTGATGGCGACGATCGCCAGCGCGCTGGCCGACGTCGACATGACGGCGAGGAAGATCAGGAAGGCGAACAATCCCCATTTGGCAGC
>CAZZZX010000067.1:0-9828 GCA_964658585.1 uncultured Novosphingobium sp. | reverse complement strand
GCATGGTCCTTGGCCAGCGTGATCAGGATGTCGCCATCCTGCGGACCGACTCCGCCGGTATTCGAATAGGCGCGATTGATGCCGCTCACCGGGAGGCCGATATTGTCGACGATCGAGACGAGCTGGGCGGACGGGATGACGCGACGGACGCGATTCTCGATATGGTCGAACTCGGCCGCAGTCTCCTCGATGCGCGTGCCGACCGGCGCGCGGACGTGCAGGTTGATCTGCCCCGCGTCGATCGAGGGAAAGAAGTTGCGACCGAGCAGCGGTACAAGCGCAAACGACAGCAGCACGACGCCCAAGAAGGCGGGCACGAAGAGGCGTCGCCGCGCCAGGGCGAATTCCAGTATTTCGACGTAATAGCCGCGCGCGGCCTCGAAACGCGTCTCAAAGCCATGCTGGAACCGACGCAGCGGATTGCGCGAGCCCGGCCGCCCCGCCTGCGCATCGTGTGACCGCATGATCGCGGCCGAGTGACCGGTCGCATGGGTCCGCAGGAGATAGTTGCCCATCGTCGGCACCAGCGTGCGTGACAGCGCGAACGAGGCGATCATCGCGAACACCACGGCCTTCGCCATCGGCGCGAACAGGAAGCCGGCGACGCCGGGCAGGAAGAACATCGGCACGAAGGCGATGCAGATGCACAGCAGCGAGACGAACGCCGGGCCGACGATCTGCTCGGCGCCATCGAGGATCGCATCGCGAACCGGCTTGCCCTGCTCGAGATGCCAGTTGATGTTCTCGATGGTGACGGTCGCATCGTCGACGAGGATACCGACCGCCAGCGCGAGACCGCCGAGCGTCATGATGTTGAGCGTCTCGCCGACCGCCGACAGCGCCGCAACCGCCGCGAGGATCGCGAGCGGGATCGAGGCGGCGATGATGACGGTCGATCGCCACGAGCCGAGGAACAACAGGATCATCAGGCTGGTGAGCGTCGCCGCGATAACGCCCTCGCGCACCACGCCCGAGACCGACGCCTTGACGAACAGCGACTGGTCGGAGAGCGGCTGGACCTTGAGGCTGGCGGGCAGCGTCTCCTTGAGCTTGGGTAGCAGCGCCTTGACCTGATCGACGATCGCGATGGTCGATGCCGAACCACTTTTTAGCACCGTCATCAGCACCGCACGGCCACCGTCGACGCGCACTTCGTTGCGCTGGGGCGGCGAACCGTCGCGGACGTGCGCGACGTCGCGCATCAAGACGGTGGCGCCATCGACGGTCCTGATCGGCAGCAGATTCAGCTGATCGACGACTTCGGGGCTGTTGTTGAGCCGGACATTGTATTCGTATCGGCCGATCTTGGTGGTGCCGGCGGGTACGATCTGATTCTGTGCCGCTAGCGCCGCGCCGACGTCGCTCGCCGAAAGGTGGCGCGCCTGAAGCGCATCCGGATCGAGGTCGATCTGGATCTGCCGTTCCTTGCCGCCATAGGGCGACGGGATCGCCGCCCCCTGCACCGACGCGAGCGCCGGCCGAATGAAATTCTGGCCGAGATCGTAGATCTTCTGTTCGGACAGTGCCTGCGAGGAAAGCGCCAGTTGCAGGATCGGGACGGTCGACGCGTTGTAATTGAGGATCTGCGGCGGGGTGATCCCCGGCGGCATCTGCTTGAGCACGGTCTGTGAGGCGGCGGTGACCTGTGCCGATGCGGTGCGGATGTCGACGCCGGGCTGGAAGAAGATCTTCACGATGCCGACACCGTTAAGCGACTGGCTCTCGATGTGATCGATGTCGTTGACGGTCGTCGAGAGCTGGCGCTCGTAATAATAGACGACGCGACCGGCCATGTCTTCGGGCGGTAGCCCTCTGTACGTCCATACCGCCGCGATCACCGGAATCTTGATATCGGGAAAGATGTCGGTCGGCGTGCGGACCCACGCAATCGATCCGGACAACAGGATCAGGATCGCGAGCACGACGAACGTATAGGGCTTGCTCAACGCGAGCTTGACGAGTTGTAACATGAGCGTCCCGGCCGATCCGACGTGCGTCGACGACAGCTCGATCAGGACTGCGTGCCCCGGGGAACCGTCCTCCGCGGGCATCCCATTTGTCGAATTGGCGCTACCTGGCGAGTGAAATGAATTTCACTCCGGTTCCGTAACAAACGCGCTGGTGATCCGGACGATCAGGCCGGGATTCGCATCGTCGAGTTCGAGCCGGAAGCCATGCAGGTGGACGATCGCGGCGACGACGCTGAGGCCCAGTCCGGAACCGGGAATGTCAGCCGTGTCGGTACCGCGATAGAAGCGGCGCAGCACGGCGCGGCGCTCGTCCGCCGCCAGCCCGGGTCCATCGTCGCGTACCTCGATCGCGATCTTCCCTGATGCGCGTGACGCGTGGATCCAGACGTGACCGCCCGGGTGAGAGAACTTGATCGCATTGTCGACGAGATTGCTCAGGGCCTCGAACAGCAGCTTTTGGTCAGCGTCCACGTAAAGGTCGTCCGCGGCCTCCGTCGCGAGCGCGATCCCGCGGTCCTCCGCCAGGGGTTCGTACAGGCCGCAGACGTCGGCGAGCAACGGTTCGAGCGCGATCCGCGCGAAGCCGGCGCGGCGTTGAGAGGCTTCCAGCTCGGCGATCCTGAGCAGCGCCATGAAGCGATCGAGCACAATGTCGAGATCGACGATCCCGCGCGCCGCCATCGCGGCGAAGCGCGGATCGACCTCGGGCAGGTGCTGCATGCGGTGAAGCTGCGCGCGGACGCGCGTCAGCGGGGTACGGAGGTCGTGCGCGACGGAATCGGTCACCTCCTTGACCTGCGCGACGACGCGGCCGACCTCCTCGATCATGGTGTTGACCGTCGCGGCGAACAGGTCGAGCTCGTCGCCGCGGCCGAGCAGCGGCATCCGCACGTCGAGCCGCCCGGCAGCGATCTCGCGGCTCGCCCGCTGGAGATCGCGCACCCGGCGCAGCGGCGCGAGACTCAGTGCGATGCTGGCGGCGGCGATCGAGACCGCGATCGCAAGCCCGCTCCAGATCAGCACGACCAGCACGCGGCGCCGCAGATCGAGTATGGGCGTGATGTCGCGCCCGACGAGCAGGATCGCCCCTTGCGCCGTCGATGTCGCCAGGATGCGGACGGGAACTGGATTGCGCGCATTGAGCACCGCGCTTCGCGGACGGCTGATTGGGAAATCGTCCGTTACGCTCAGGTTGCCGGCAAGCCGCGCCCCGTTGCTCGATTGCAGCCCGAAGAAACTTACGCCGCTCGTGTTGTGGACGACCGCCGCCTCGATACGCCGCGGCAGCGCGTCGGGTGCGGTGTGCTGCAGGGCAGCCGTCTCGCGCCGCAGGATGCGATCGGTCCGCACCGTCAGTTCATGCGCGGACAGGACATAGATCAGCGCGAGCAACGCGATCACGCCGATGGCAAACACCAATCCGAACATGACGGTGAGCCGGAAGGTGCTCGTGTTGCGGATGTCGCGAATTCGGAGCCGATCAGACAGCATCAAGCCGATAGCCCTCGCCTTTGACGGTGACGATCGGCGACGGGCGGCCCTGTCGATCGAGCTTCTTACGAAGGCGCGCGATGTGGACGTTGATGAGGTTGGCACCCGGATCGAAATAATAACCCCAGACCTGCTCGAAGATGATGCGCCGGCTCATCGTGTCGCCTTGGTGGCGAGCTAGAAACTCGAGCAAGCGAAACTCCATGTGGAGAAGGCGGACCGGTTCGCCATCGACATGGACTTGCCGACGAATGAGGTCGATCTCGATCATGCCCACGCGCAGGACGGCCGCCGCGCCCGGCTCCTCGTGGCGGCGTAGCAGAACTTCGATTCGCATCGCCATCTCCTCGGGTGCGAACGGCTTGGTCAGATAGTCGTCACCGCCCGCACGCAGCCCGGCGATCCGCTCGTCGACGTCGCTGAGCGCGCTGATCACCAGGACGGGGATCGAGATACGCCGCTCGCGCAACTGCGCGACGAGCGTTAGCCCGTCGAGGCCGGGGAGCATGCGATCCAGCGTGATGGCATCGAAGGGCTCGCGCGTCGCCCGCTCGAGCGCTTCAGATCCATCGCTGACCTGAATGACGTCGTGACCGATCCCCTCGAGTTCGGTTGTGATCTCCGCAGCAGTTACGGGATCGTCTTCGATAACGAGAATGCGGGCCATGCTGTCAGGGTAGAACCTCCCTACGGCGGTGGCAAAGGCCGGTGTGTATGGATCGACGCAAGTAGCGGACGGCGTGCGGATTTTTCGACAGCAGCTTCTTTCGGCCGTCGCGCACTTGACAAGGCTCGGCGCCTTTCGCCTGCTTGCTCGGCACGAACCTGGCGGTTTCTCTACAGGCCAACTCGTCGCCGCATCTGATCTGACGCAGAGCACTTTCTCGACGCAACTTGCGGTGTTTGTGAAGGCCGACCTCGTCAAATCGGAGAAACGCGGCCGTCAGATGATCCAGCGCGCCAATATCGATGCGCTGCGCGCCCTGATGCTCTTCCTCGTGAAGGATTGTGACCGCCTAAAGGACGCCGAAGGTGGACCGGCCATCGGCGCGCTGGCGTCGGTAGTGCAGCAGCAGGTCCACGGGCTCGCGATGTAAATATCCCGACAAGTTGACAACAGGTCGTCGTCGCTACCTTCTCCGCGGGGGAACGCCCCGCTCCTTCTCGTCGATCCGCCGCTCCTGGACGCCTTCCATCGGCTTCCGATTGCTGCGTTTGCGCATGTGCCACGCGAAAGCAAGGATCGCTATGAATAGCGCAGCGCCGAGTGTCATGAACATGAGACTTGGGATAGCGATACCGGCGTTCATCCGCTTATTCCTTGAAAAGTCTTGATTGTTAACGCCAATCGGGCACTACCTGTTCCGTCGTCTTGCCCACTCTCGTATCTGCGCAAGGCGGCTGCCGATCGCACTCTATCGCGCGGGGGCGCCCGACCTGCTCGAAGGTCTCAAGCGCAGGCCGTGCTCGCCGATAAAGCGTATGACGGCAACGACTTGCGCGTACGCATCGCCGCGATGGACGCCACCGCGGTGATCCCCTCCAAGCGCAACCGCAAGCTCTTCATCCCGCACGACACAGCCATCTACAAGCATCGCAACCAGATCGAACGATGCTTCGGACGGCTCAAGCACTTCCGCCGGTTCGCAACCCGCTACGATCGCCGAACCGTCCACTTCACCGGCTTCGCACACCTCGCCGCCGCCATGATCTGGCTACGTTGAATGTCGATCCGCCCTAGCCTTCAGCTCAGATGGCGCCGAGCGCTGGTGGCTTCTGCAAGCGGACGATCGTCGCCGACCCGACACGGGCGTTTGGTCAGCCGATCATCGCCGGCCATGGCGTCACGACCGCCCGCGTAGCGGAAGCGGTGCAGGCCGAGGGCACGATCGCACGCGTCGCGCGGCTCTACGAGATCAATTCGGCTCTGATTCGTGATGCCTTGCAATGCGAGAGCAGACTAGCGAGTCCACTTGCGGCGAGAAGCTGTTTGTCGACAACAGCCTCCTCCCAGCTCTCGCGAGAGGGCTCCACGCTCTGTTCGATGGCTCACTGCACGTCGAGCACATCAGAGCCAAGTTCTGGTGCGTCCTGTCCGGCGATCGGAATATCGCTAAGCGGAAGCCGTCGCGCGCCGCCTTTCACCGCGCCAACGTCGTCGGCTTCTTTCCATTGCCGGCCATAATGACGTTGCCGTCGATCGCGGTGGCAACCCGGCTGCTGATCGTTTGGTACTGCTCGAAACGACCGAGCGCACGATGACCCGGGGATGTTTCAAGGTGGGCGTGAAAGGTAATCGGCTGCGCCCGATTGGATAACTGCTATCGATAGACTGGCACGCCGTAGGCAATTTGGCCGTATGGTGGGCGGCGACGTGAGCCGCGCGCGATGTGGGAAATTTTAACAGCTTTTTCAGGCGCCTGTGCGACCAGAACGCTCAGGAGACGTGCCATGCTTCAGATCACCTATATCAGCACCGCCAAGCACGTCCGCGACGCTGACCTCTCGGCGATCCTGGAAGTGTCGCGGCGCAACAATGCCCGGGACGGTATTACCGGACTGCTGCTGTTCAACGGCAAGCGCTTTCTCCAGGCGCTGGAAGGGCCGCCCGCTCTCGTTCATAAGGCCTATGATCGGATCAAGGCCGATGCTCGCCATCGCGCCGCGGTGATCCTGGCGACTAGCACCGTCGACGTTCGGCAGTTCGGCAGCTGGGACATGGCGTTCCAGCGCGTGCCGGCGTTCGAACAGTCGAAGACGCTTATTCAGACCGTGGACGCCCTGATCGCGGATGTGTCGGACCCCAACATCAAGGCACAGTTCTCGAGCTACGTTCGCCTGCAGAGCGCCGCATGAGGATCCTGGCGATCGTCGCCGAGCGCGCCGCCGAGATCGCCGAGCAATTCGGGGTCGACGTCGAGGAAGCGGTCGCCCGGTGGGAGGAGGCGGGAAGCTTCGATGGCGGTGAAGATGCAGGAGCATGGCTCTCCGTCGCATTCATGTTCTCGCGTCAGATCCGGTCGGACCGCTGCGCGATCTGGTAACAGCATCAACGCCTGAACGACGAAACCCGCCTTGGGCCTGAAGCTCGGGACGCCACCGCCATTGCCGGCGCGGGTCGAGCTGGCGTTGCGCGACCACAATCTGAGCCCGACCGACTTCGGCCGCGAGGCGCTGAACGACCCTCGCTTCGTTTTCGATCTTCGCCACGGCGTTCGACCGCGACCGGCAACCGCGCAAAAGGTGTCGGCACTCATTCGGACGCTCTATGGCGATCAGCTCCGGCCGCGCGCCTGATCGCGAGCGAGGCTGAAAGTCTTGCCGAACGACTCAAGTCGAATGCCGGAGCGACGCCATGACCGCGCCCTCATGCGCGGCGCCACGGCGATCGCCGAACATCTTGGCCTAGCCACCCGCCAGATCGAGCGCCTCGATCGAGCGCCGGCTGCAGACGTGCCAGCTGCGCGGGATAGCGCACCTCACACTACCGCCGGCGGCCTGGACGAATGGGCGAAGGTGCGGGGCGCATCTCGGACGCGGTGCTCGGTGGGTAGACTACCGCCGACGTGTCGATCGACTGAGCCTCGGCCTTTGCCGGCCGGGGTTTTACGTCTTTCAGTTAGATTCTTGCTCGACACACGGAAGGCTGACCCAATCATCTTCGGCGAGGGCTAGCCTATATGCCGGCGTCAGGGTGACTTCGCATTCGGCGGTCATTGCTTTTGCACCCCCGAAACTGCGTACCTCATACTTCAGAGCAAGCCGGGTTGCCACCTGGAATGCGGTCGTGAAGTCGCTCTCGGTGACGAAATTTTCTGCGCAATTTGATGAACCGCCGCAATCATCTGGCCGGGCAGCGAAGCTGAAAGTGTGGCTGACGGTTGACCCGCCTGCGACTTGTACAGGATGAGCGCCCTCAAGGGGCTCAAGGATGGGGCGATCATCTTTGCGTTCCAGTCGAACGGAATTCAGCCACCTCTGTCTGCTGATTGGTTTGTCGTCGAGAGAAAGAGTCGCGTCGACGTCACGCACCACGAGGTCTTGACCAACCTGTCCGGAATTAACAAACGTAACGTCTCCAGCGAATCTCAAGAAAGAGTTCCCGCCCATTGATTGGCCGTAAAACAGATCAATCTTGTCGGGCGGGTAGACGGCCAGACGGGCGCCTCGCATAAAACCCCAGAATTGATAACCCGTTGTTATGCTGGCTAAAAGAAAAGCGGTTGCGACGAGAAGATCGGTCTTTCTCTCGACTCTTAGTCCTAAGAAAGAGAAGGTTGGAACCTCGGTCGGAGCCGTTGCCATCAACTGATAATCGTGTTCGCGGGAACGCGTACCGGATTTTTCGCAACTTCTCGACTGTTTTGCGCCGGAAGCGGTGGTAGGTTGCGCTTGGTCAATCGCCGATAGCGTTTCTTGCACTCGCCGATGGTGCTACCGAAGGCTTTTGCGAAGGGGGCGCTTTGATTTGCTTTTGAGAGGATGCGCTGGCATTAGGTAAATGTTTCGTTATCAGAAAGCGGGATGGAGGGTGGCGGTAAGACCGCCTGATTTGGCACCGATACCGCTGAAGGCATGACAAGCGGTGGCGCCATGACAGGCATGACCGCCCTCGGCGAATGATGCGCTCCCGCTATTGCCGCCCCTCCGGCCAGAAGCGCGCTGGTGGTCGCGGTGAAGCGCAGCGTCCTAAACCGATTCCCCATATCGACCTCCGTCGATTTGCATCCTGGCCTCGTTCAGGAACGCCTTCAAGGGGAAGGCGCTCGCCTTGAATATCTGTACCTCCACCGCGGAGATCGACCAAACACTGGCGATCTGCTCCTCGTGGGTAATCCGTGGTTACCGGGAAGCCAGAGCGGCCAGACCCGCCCCTTAGACCATCCTCAAATAACGCACCGATATTAAGTGGCGCACCCATCTTTCCGTTGAGCGGCGCCCCGGCGCCCGTCCTTCAGCTAGGCGGCGGCGATGTCCCGCGCCCGGCGTGTCGCGCGCTCATGGTCGGCGATGGCGCGCAGGCGCCTGCGGATCGCGCTGCGATTGAGCGCAGCCGGATCGGCGGAGAGGATGCTGTCGGGCATGTCTCCCGTTACCCCTTGCACCGCCATCGATCCAACGCATTGGGACGGTTACAGAGATCGGCCTGCTCGATGGTCGGGCGGAGGCGGGCCAGGCGATCGCGTCGGACGCGTCCTCAGACGAGGGCGCACACCAGCACCGCGACGACGGCCGCGGCGAGGACGATCAGCCAGAGGCCGGTGCTCCGCAGCCCGGTGCCGGATCGAACCGGATGCGCGACCATGGCGACCAGTCGCGGATCGATCGCCCGGTCCGGGGTCACGTCGACGGCGTCCGGCGCGGCCGGTCCCGGCCGGGCGCCCGGCACCGCGGGGCGGGCGGTCGTGGCGGGATCGATCATCATCTGGGGAAAGGCGACCGCGACCAGGGTGTCCGCGGTCTTCGCCCGCGCCACCGCGCCGGGCTCGAGCGGCAGCATGAATTCGATTGCCATCGCCGCCGGTTGCAGCCGCACGACCCGTGCGAGGCGGAGACCCGCGCCGGCGATGCCGAGACTGACCAGCGTTCCGATCGGAAGCGTCGCGACGCTGCGCAGCAAGGCACCCGTCTCGGACAGATTCTCGACGACGACGTCGATCGGCGCGCGCGTCGGGTCGCGCATCGTCGCCGGGCGGTCGAGCGACAGCCGCGGGGCACGGCCGACGGCCGGCGTCTGGTCGATCCGCATGGTCAGCGGGCCCGGTCGGTCATGCGGATGCGACCGGCATGGCGGTCGCGGCGCGGATGCCGGCGGCCGCGCCGGAGCGCAGGTCGATCCTCGCCGTGGGCGTCGTCGCCGAAACCGGATAGCGCATCGCGGCACCGCCTTTCGACGATGAGAACGACCGCGCGCGCGCCGGCTTTAACGAAGAAACGCCCGTCAGAGCAGCGGACCGGTCAGCCGCGCGAGATTTTCGGCGATCTTGCGCACCGCCGGCCGCTGCCGCCAGGCGTCGAGCGCCAGCCGGTCGCTGCCCGCGATGTAATCGCGCTGGATCGCCTCGAGCCGGTCGATCGAGGCGGTGTCGTACAGCAGCAGGCTCGCCTCCTCGTTGAGCTGGAACGAGCGCAGGTCGACATTGCTCGATCCGACGATGCCCAGCCGCCGGTCGATGCTGACGCTCTTGGCGTGGAGCAGGTGATCGCGATAGCGGTGGATGCGCACGCCCACGCTCAACAGCGCGTCGTAATAGGAGCATTGCGCGAGGCTCACCAGCCACTGGTCCGCGACCGCGGAGACGATCAGGTCGATCTCGACGCCACGCGCGCGCGCGGTGCGCACCGCGCCGATCATCGCGTCGTCGGG
>CAZZZX010000066.1:4855-9983 GCA_964658585.1 uncultured Novosphingobium sp. | reverse complement strand
GGAAGTCACGGACGAGGCCCGCGCGCAGGCGCGGCGGCTGCTCGAAACCGCCTGATCGCCCGCGCCGCGCGTCGGTCCGGGCCGGAAATCCCCGGCTGGCGCGGGGTCGATGTCACGATCGAAACGCCTTGCAACGGCCGGCGGCCCGGGTGTCATGAAACGGTCTCGAAGGTGCCCGGCTGTCCGGCTGCGGCGCCGATCGCCTGAAGGGGGTCCATCATGCGCCGCGTCGTCCTGCCTCTGCTCGTCGCCCTGTCCGTCGCGGCACCGCTCGCCGCCCAGCCGGCGCCCGACGCGAAACCTGACAGGACCGACAAACCGGACAAGCCCGATCTCGCCAGACAGCATCAGGACGACCAGAACGCCGATGCGATCGCGGGCTGGGTCAAGGCGCCGGTCGCCGAACAGGCGGTCGCCACCCGCCACGTCGCGCAGACCGCCGCGGGTGCGATCAAATACACCGCCACCGCAGGGACGCTCACCCTGCGCGACGACGAAGGCAAGCCGATCGCGTCGATGTTCTACGTCGCCTACACCGCGGACGGGGTGAAGGACTATGCCCACCGCCCGCTGACCTTCTTCTACAATGGCGGACCGGGCTCCTCGACGCTGTGGCTGCACATGGGCTCGTTCGCGCCGATGCGCGTGCAGACCGCGGGCCCCGAATATATCAGGCCCGCGCCCTATGCGTTCGGCCCCAACCGCGACACGCTGCTCGACAAGACCGACATGGTCTTCCTCGACATGATCGGGGCGGGCTATTCGCGCGCGCTCGGCGACAAGAAGGACAAGGATTTCTGGGGCGTCGACCCCGATGTCGATGCGTTCACCCGCGGTATCCAGCGCTACCTCACCCGCACCGCACGCTGGATGAGCCCCAAGGTGATCTTCGGGGAGAGCTACGGCACCACGCGCTCGGGCGCGCTCGCCTATGCGCTGCAGGACAAGGGCGTGGCGCTCAACGGCGTGGTGATCCTGTCCTCGATCCTCAACTACGGCATCCGCCAGCCGGGCTTCGACCGCGTCTATATCAGCTACCTGCCGAGCTTCGCGGCGACCGCCTGGTATCATCACAGGATGGCCAATCCGCCTGCCACGGTGGAGGAGGCGGTGGCGCAGGCGCGTGCCTTCGCGGCGGGGCCGTTCGCCAGCGCGCTGGCGCAGGGCTCGGCGCTCGACGATGCGACGCGCACGCAGATCGCGCAGCAGATGGCGGGGCTGACCGGGCTCTCGCCCGCCTTCATCCTCGCCAACAATCTGCGCGTCGACCTGGCGCGCTTCCAGAAGGAGCTGCTGCGCGACCAGCGCCAGACGCTCGGCCGCTACGACAGCCGCTATATGGGCGTCGACAGCGATGCCGGCGGCGAGGCGCCCGAATATGACGCTTCGGACACCGCGATCTCGGGCGCGTTCATCGGCACCTTCAACGATTATCTGGTGCGCGACCTGCACTACAGGACCGACATGCCGTATCGCGTCTCGGCCTATGGCCTGCCCGGCTTCGACTGGGACTGGAAGCACAAGGCGCCGGTGCGCGGCTATGGCGCGCAGCAGAGCGTGCCCGATGTCGCGGTCGATCTCTCCGCGGCGATGCGCGAGAACCCTTATCTCCACCTGCTCTCGCTCAACGGCTATTACGACATGGCGACGCCGTTCTTCGGCACCGAATATGATCTCCAGCACATGCAGCTCTTGCCCGCGCAGGCGCAGAACATCGCGTTCCGCTATTATCCGTCGGGGCACATGGCCTATCTCAACCCCGACGCGCTGCACATGCTTCACCGCGACCTCGCGGCGTTCTACGACACCGCGATCTCGGGCGGGCCGAGCCGGTGAGGATGTTGGTGATGGCGAGTGCGTTGAGTCTCGGGACGGCCGCCGCGCCTCCGCCGGCCCCTGTCCCGAGCGCTGCGGCGGCGGTGCTGCTCGCGCCCTGGACGGGGCCCTATGGCGGCGTGCCGCCGTTCGACAAGGTCGAGGTCGCCGGCTTCGAGCCCGCGCTGACCGCGGCGATGGCGATGGAGAAGCAGGAGATCGACGCGATCGCCGCCGATCCCGCGCCGCCGACCTTCGACAACACCATCGTCGCGCTCGAGCGTGCCGGCGCCGCGCTGCGTCGGGTCGACGCGGTCTATCATCTGTGGACCGCCAATCTGAAGACGCCCGAGGTCAAGGCGGTCGAGGCGGCGATGTCGCCCCGGCTCTCCGCATTCGACGACAGCATCGTCCAGAACGCCACGCTGTTCGCGCGCATCGACGCGGTGCATTCCTCCCCGGACATCAAGGCGCTGACCCCGGAGCAGCAGCGGCTCGTCGAGAAATACTGGAAGAGCTACACGCGCAACGGCGCACGGCTCTCGCCCGCGGACAAGGCGAAGCTGACCGCGGTCAACCAGCAGCTCGCCGGGCTCCAGACGCAGTTCTCGCAGAACGAGCTCGCCGACGAGGAGCAGATGGCGCTGGTCCTCGACGGCAAGGCGCAACTCGCCGGCGTGCCGCAGGCGATCGTCGACGGCTATGCCGCGGACGCCGCGGCGCATGGGGCGCCGGGCAAGTGGCGGATCGCCAACACGCGCTCCGCGGTCGAGCCGTTCCTCGTCTATGCGTCGGACCGCGGGCTGCGCCACAAGGCGTTCGCGATGTGGACCTCGCGCGGCGACACCGGCGGCGCGACCGACAACAATGCGATCGTGACGCGGATCCTCGCGCTGCGTGCCGAAAAGGCCCGGCTGCTCGGCTATCCGACCTATGCCGACTGGCACCTCGCCGACACCATGGCCAAGACCCCGCAAGCCGCGCTCGATCTCAGCATGAAGGTGTGGTGGCCCGCGGTCGCGCAGGTCCACAAGGACGTGTCGGCGATGCAGCGGATCGTCGATGCCGAGCAGGGCGGGTTCCAGATCGCGCCGTGGGACTATCGCTATTATGCCGAGAAGCTGCGCCACGCGCAGTACGATCTCGATATGAACCGGGTGAAGCCGTACCTCGCGCTCGATCATGTCCGCGACGCGATGTTCTATGCGGCGAACCGGCTCTACGGCTTCACCTTCACGCCCGTTACCGACGTGCCGGTGTTCCACGCCGACGTCACCGTCTACAAGGTGACCGGGCGCGACGGGCAGTTCGTCGGGCTGTGGTATTTCGATCCCTATGCGCGCGCGGGCAAGAGCTCGGGCGCGTGGATGACCTCGTACCGCACGCAATCGACCTTCGACGGGCCGGTGACGGTGATCGTCTCGAACAACGCCAATTTCGTGCACGCGCCGGCGGGCCAGCGCGTGCTGATCTCGTTCGACGATGCCGGCACGATGTTCCACGAATTCGGCCATGCGCTGCACGGGCTCGCCAGCCATGTCACCTATCCCAGGCTGTCGGGCACGTCGGTGGCGCGCGACTTCGTCGAGTTCCCGAGCCAGCTCAACGAGAACTGGCTGACCACGCCCGAGGTGCTGCGCTTCCTCACCGACGAACACGGCACGCCGATGCCCGCCGATCTGGTCGCCAAGATCAAGAAGGCGGAAGCGTTCAACAAGGGCTTCGGCGTGGTCGAGACGCAGGCGTCCGCGATCATGGACATGCGGATGCACCTGATGGGCGCGACGCCGGTCGATCCCAGGACGTTCGAGCCCGAGTTGCTGGCCGAGCTCAGGATGCCGTCGCAGATCGTGATGCGCCACCGCATCCCGCAGTTCGGCCATGTCTTCTCGGGCGAGGGCTATGCGGCGGGCTATTACGGCTATCTGTGGGCCGAGGTGCTCGATCACGACGCGTTCGAGGCGTTCACCGAGACCGGTGACCCGTGGAACCCGGCGGTCGCCGGGCGGCTGCACGATCACGTCATGGCGGTCGGCGACACCGTCGATCCGGCGACCGCCTACCGTAATTTCCGCGGCCGCGACCCCAAGGTCGATGCGCTACTGCGGTTCGACGGCTTTCCGGTGACGGGCGGGTGATGCGAGCCGAGGCCATGGTTGCAAGGCGCCGCCAGAATGACGATGTTGAATCGCCGGACGCTGCTGGGAGACGACCATGCGGACACTGACCCATCATCTCGCGACCTATGCGGCCTATCATCGCGATCGCCGCAACGTCGCGACGCACATGCTCGGCATCCCGCTGATCGTCCTCGCGGTCGAGATCCTGCTGTCGCGACCGCAATGGGCTGCCGGTGCGCTCACGCTGTCGCCCGCCATGCCGGCGGCGGCGGCGGCGGCGCTCTTCTATGTCGGGCTGGATGCCGCGTTCGGCGCGGTGATGGCGCTGCTCCTGGCCCTGGGCGCCTGGGCCGGTCTCGAGCTGGCGCGCGCGCCGACCGCGCTGTGGCTCGGCGCCGGACTCGGCGCCTTCGTCGTCGGCTGGATCATCCAGTTCGTCGGTCACGCCTATGAGGGGCGCAAGCCCGCATTTCTCGACGATCTCAGCGGGCTCATCATCGGCCCGCTGTTCATCGTCGCGGAGATCGCGTTCGCGCTCGGCCTGCGCCGCGATCTGAAGGCGCGGATCGAGGCATCGCACCGGGCGTAGCGGCGCGATCGGAGCGCTGCCGCATGGTCCATCGGTCGCTGGCGGTCGCCGATTTCCCCGGATGCGTCGCCTGCGCCCGCGACTGCTCCGGCGACGAGGTCACGATGACGGAAGCGTGATCCCTGGGTCGAGCCCGGGATGACTCGGCGTCACGCGCTCGCCGCGCCGCCGCTCAGCTCAGTCCGCCGCCCAGCACCTGATACAGCGTCACCAGATTGGTCGCGCGGTTGAGCCGCGTCGTCACCAGCGTCTGCTCGGCGGCGTAGGCGGTGCGCTGGCTGTCGAGCGTGGTGAGATACTGGTCGATCCCGGCCTCGTAGCGGGCCTGCGCCAGCGTCGCGGCGCGCTCCGCCGAGACCGCGCGCTGCTGCTGCGCGGCGATCTGCTCGCCGATCGTGCCGCGTGTCGCCAATGCATCGGAGACTTCGCGGAACGCGGTCTGCAGCGATTTCTCGTAGGTCGCCACCGCGGCGTCGCGATTGGCCTCGGCATAGCGCAGGTTGGCGCGGTTGCGGCCGAAGTCGAACAGCGTCTGCACCGCCGATCCGCTGGCGTTCCACGAGAAGGTCCCGCCGGTGAACAGCGAGGCGAGCCCGCCGCTCGC
>CAZZZX010000066.1:0-4845 GCA_964658585.1 uncultured Novosphingobium sp. | reverse complement strand
GGTCGGGAAGAAGGCGGCGCGCGCCGCGCCGATATTGGCGTTCTGCGCCTTGAGCTGGTCTTCCGCCTGGATCACGTCGGGGCGGTTGAGCAGCACTGCCGAACTGAGGCCCGCGGGCAGATCGGGGAGGGTGCGGTCCTGTGTGCCGAGGCCATCGGGCAGCAGCTCGGCGCCGACGGTGGTGCCGACCAGCAGATCGAGCGCATTCTGGTCCTTGGCGATCTGCGCGGTCAGCGACGCGACGTCGGCGCGCGCCTGCTGGCGCTCGGTATCGGCCTGGCGCACGTCGAGTTCCGACGCGATGCCTTTGTCGAACTGCGCGCGGGTGATGTAGACCGAGGTCTCGTAGCTCTTCAGCGTGTCGCGGCTGAGCTTGAGCTGGTCCTGGTCCGACGCCATCGTCAGCCAGGCGCTGGCGATCTCGGAAATCAGGCTGATCCGGGTCGCATCGGCGCCCGCGCGGCTCGCGAAATACTGGTCCTGCGCGGCCTTGGTGAGATTGCGCACGCGGCCGAACAGATCGAGCTCGAACGACGAGATGCCGGCGAACACCGAATAGGTCTGCACGGTCTCGCCGGTGCCGGTGAAGCTCGACGCGCCGCCGCTGGCGGTGGTGCCGGTGCCCGTTCCGGTCGTGCCCGATCCGGTGGTATCGCCGGTCGAATTGGTGTTGGTGTCGCCGCTCGATCCGCCGCCGCTGCCGCCCGAGGTGCTGACGCTGGTGCCGTTGGTCGCGGTGTGGCGTGCCGCGCCCGAGACGCCGCCCGAGATGGTCGGGAACAGGTCGGCACGCTGGGCGCGATATTCTGCGCGCGCGGCGATCACGTTGGCGGCGGCGACGCGCAGATCGCGGTTGTTGGCGAGCCCGAGCGCGATGGTCTGCTGGAGCCGCGGGTCGGTGAAGAAACGCTTCCAGCCGATCGCGGCGACGGTGCCTTCGCCGCTTTCGGGCTTGTAGGCGCCGCCCTGCGGGAAACTGGCCGGCGCGGCACCCGCCGGGCGGACATAGTGCGGCGCCAGATCGCAGCCCGCGGCGAGCAGGAGCGTCAGCAGGGGGAGAGAGCGGCGGATCACGACGCCCGCGTCACAACACCAGCGCGCGGCGGCAGGCAAGCGCGAAGGTGTTTCCGGATCGACATATCGTGCCGCGGACACTCCGGACCGGGATGAAATCAGATCTCGAGCTGGCTGCCCAGCTCGACGACGCGATTGGGCGGCAGCTTGAAGAACTCCATCGCGCTTTCGGCGTTGCGCACCATCCAGCTGAACAGCTTCTCGCGCCAGATCGCCATACCCGGCCGCGACGAGGCGATCAGCGTCTGGCGACCGAGGAAGAAGGTCGTCTCCATCAGCTTGAACGGCGCGCCGCAGACATCGACGCGGGCGAGCGCCGCGGGCACGTCGATATCCTGCATGAAGCCGTAGAGCAGCACGATGCGGAAGAAGCCGGGGCCGAGATCCTCGGTCCGCACCCGCCGCCTGTCGCTGACCGTCGGCTGGCCGATCACCTTGACGGTGAGGATGATGACGCGCTCGTGCAGCACCTTGTTGTGCTTGAGGTTGTGGAGCAGCGCGGGGGGCGCGCCCTCGAGCGCGGCGGAGAGGAACACCGCGGTCCCCGGCACGCGCTTCACCGAACGCGTCGCGGACGCGATGAACACGTCGAGCGGCATCGAGCTTTCGGCGAGCCGCTCGCGCAGGATGCGCCGCCCGGTCGCCCAGGTGGTCAGCCCGGTGAAGGCGCACAACCCGACGAGCAGCGGGAACCAGCCGCCATCGGGGATCTTGGTGACGTTGGATGCGAAATAGGCGCCGTCGACGATCAGGAACGATCCCACCACCACCGCGGCGACCGCGCGGTTCCAGTGCCAGATCGAGGTGACCAGCACGCCGAGCATACAGGAGGTGATGAACATCGTGCCGGTCACCGCGATGCCGTAGGCGGACGCCAGGCTGTCCGACGAGCGGAAGCCGAGCACCAGCCCGAGAACGAAGATGAGCAGCGCCCAGTTGACCGCCGGAATGTAGATCTGCCCCGCCGCGTGCGCCGAGGTGTGCGCGATCTTGAGGCGCGGCAGGAAACCGAGCTGGATCGCCTGCTGGGTGACCGAATACGCGCCCGAGATCACCGCCTGCGACGCGATGATCGTCGCGCAGGTCGCCAGCCCGACCAGCGGCAGTCGCGCCCAGTCCGGCGCCATCAGATAGAACGGGCTGGAGATCGCGGACGGCGTGTCGAGCAGCAGCGCCGACTGGCCGAGATAGTTGAGCATCAGGCACGGGAAGGCGACCATCACCCAGGACAGGCGGATCGCCTGGCGGCCGAAATGCCCCATGTCGGCATACAGCGCCTCGGCGCCGGTCACCGCGAGCACCACCGAGCCCAGGGCGAGGAAGGCGAGCAGCGGATCGAGCAGGAAGAAGTTGATCGCCCACCACGGATTGAGCGCGAGCAGGATCGCGGGATCGCGCAGGATGCCGCCGACGCCGAGCACCGCAAGCACCACGAAATAGACCAGCATCACCGGCCCGAACACCTTGCCGACCTGATCGGTGCCGCGCGACTGGATGAGGAACAGCCCGACCAGGATGACGATCGAGACCGGCAGCACGAACGGCGTGAAGCCCTGTCCGACCACCTCCAGCCCCTCGACCGCGGAGAGCACCGAGATCGCCGGCGTGATGATCGCGTCTCCATAGAACAGCGCGGTCGCCAGCACGCCGAGCAGGACGATGCCGCGGGTCCAGCGCTTGCCCGGCGAGTTGCGCACGATCAGCGCGAGCAGCGCGAGCGACCCGCCCTCGCCCTCATTGTCCGCGCGCATCGTCACGAACACGTATTTGAGCGTGACGACGATCATCATCGTCCAGAAGATCAGGCTGAGCACGCCGAAGATATGCGGCCGGTCGACCGCGAGCGGATGGATGCCCGCAAAGCTCAACTTGAGCGAATAGAGCGGCGAGGTGCCGATATCGCCGAACACCACGCCGATCGCGCCGAGCGCCAGCGTCGCGATCGGGCGGTTGGCGTGCGCGCCGCCATGCTCGGCCTCGACCACCGGATTCTCGGGTGGCAGCGCGGCCGGCGTGCCTTCAGAGGGGGGGGAGGAGTCCGCCATCGATGCTGCGCTGCGCTATGAGCGCGAACCACCGAGAAATCCAGCGGATCGATTGTTCTGCGGCAATTGCCTTCGCGGTACGATTTGCTAGGCGCGACGCGTGACTCGTGCCGTGTCGACCGCCAGCCTGTCGGAAGCCCGCTTCAGCCGCGCGGTGCTGGGTTTCGTGCTGCTCGGCTTCCTCGCGCTGATCGGCGCGGTCGCGCTCACCGCCTGGTCGATCGAACGCACCCGCGTCCACACCAGCTGGCTGATCCACACCTATCAGGTCGAAAGCGATATCGCGCGGTTCCGCGTCCTGATCGAGCGCGCCGAGGTGCAGCGCCGCGGCTTCCTCATCAATCAGGCGCCGGTGTTCCGCGACAATCTCGCCGAGACGATGGCCGCGCTGCCGCGCGAGATCGCCACCATGCGCTACGCGACCGCGGACAATGCCGCACAGCAGCGCAGGGTCGATCGCATCGAACGCGTCGAGCGCGCCAACAGCCGCCTGCTGCTCGCGTCGATCGCACTCGCCGCGCGCGATCCGGCGGCGGCGCGCGCGCGCTTCGATCGCGACGGCGCGGTCGATTATACACGCGCGCTGCGCCGTTATGCCGATGCGATGGTCGCCAACGAGCGGATGCTGCTGGTGCTGCGGACCTCGGGCCAGCAGGCGAGCGCCAGGATCGTCACCGTCGGCCTGATCGGCTGCGCGATCCTGCTCGCGCTGGTCACGATCCTCAGCGTCGCGGTGATCCTGCGCTACACGCGCGCGCTGGTCGCGTCGCGCGATGCGCTGGCGCACGCGCGCGACACGCTGGAGGAGCATGTCGCGGAGCGTACCGTCGACCTGTCGCGCGCCAACGAGGAGATCCAGCGCTTCGCCTATATCGTCAGCCACGATCTGCGCTCGCCGCTGGTCAACGTGATGGGCTTTACCGGCGAGCTCGAGGCGGCGTCGCGCTCGCTCGCCGCGCTGGTCGATGCGGCCGAGGTCGAGGCGCCGCATCTCGTCACCACGGACGCGCGCCTCGCCGCGCGCGAGGATCTGCCCGAGGCGATCGGCTTCATCCGCACCTCGACGCAGAAGATGGATCGCCTCATCAACGCCATCCTGCGCCTGTCGCGCGAGGGCAAGCGCGTGTTGTCGCCCGAGCCGATCGACCTTGCCGGGCTGGTCGAGGCGATCGCCGGGTCGCTCCAGCACCGGCTCGACGAGCTCGGTGCCGAGATCGCGGCGCGCCGGCCGATGCCCGCGCTGCTGGCGGACCGGCTCGCGGTCGAGCAGATGCTCTCGAACCTGATCGAGAATGCGGTCAAGTATCTCAAGCCCGGCCGGCCGGGGCGGATCATCGTCTCGGGCCGCCTCGCCGAGGGACGCGTCGCGATCGCCGTCGCGGACAATGGCCGCGGCATCGATCCGCGCGACCGTGATCGCATCTTCGATCTGTTCCGCCGCTCGGGCCAGCAGGATCAGCCCGGCGAGGGGATCGGGCTCGCGCATGTCCGCGCGCTCGCCTATCGGTTGGGCGGACTGGTCGATTGCCAGTCGACGCTCGGCGAGGGCGCCACCTTCACACTGACCCTGCCGGCCGAGCCGGCGGCCGCCAAGGACAAGCCATGAACGCGCACCAGCCCGTCAGCATCGTGATGATCGAGGACGACGAGGGGCATGCCCGCCTGATCGAGAAGAACATCCGCCGCGCCGGCATCTCGAACGACATCCGCCATTTCACCGACGGCA
>CAZZZX010000065.1:0-10023 GCA_964658585.1 uncultured Novosphingobium sp. | reverse complement strand
CGACTGCATCGTCCTGCGCCACGGGTCGGCGCGGCTGGTCGAACTCGCCGAGGCGGAACTGCGCGGACAGGCGGGCAGCCGGGACGATTATCGCACGATCCTCGACGGGCTGCTCGGCCAGCCCGGCGGCGACCGGGTCGACACGGTGGCGCTCGCCTGCACGCATTTCCCGCTGGTCGCCGATCAGCTGGCGGCGGCGATCGCGCCACGGATCCTGACCTTCTTCGACGGCGCGGCCGGCATCGCGCGGCGCGCCGCCTTCCTCACCGCGGGTCAGCCCTGGCCCGGACGGGCGCCGCCGGGCATCGCGGTGTTCACCTCCGCGATCGACACCGCCCCGCTCGGCTACGCACTCGCCGCGCGCGGACTGATGCGGGTCGAGGCGCTGTAGCTCGAGCGCAGTCGAGACGTCGATCGCGAGCGGGCCCGACGCTGCTCCAGCCCGACGGCGCGAGAACGCGGAGCGGCAAATCCGATCTCGCTGATCGACACATTTGCCGCAACCATGCTGGAAACCGTCCGCGCAACGCGCTATGCCGCGCCCCCTGGGGGACGAGAGGAGCGGATTTTGGACTATGGCCGCGTGTTCGCGCAAGCGATCGACCGTCTTCATGCCGAGGGTCGCTACCGGGTGTTCATCGACATCCTGCGCAACAAGGGGATGTTCCCCAATGCCCGCTGCTTCCATCACCATAACGGCCCCAAGCCGATCACCGTATGGTGCTCGAACGACTATCTCGCGATGGGTCAGCACCCCAAGGTGATCGCGGCAATGGAGGAGGCGCTGCACGATGTCGGCGCGGGCTCGGGGGGCACCCGCAACATCGGCGGCAACACGCACTACCATGTCGATCTCGAGCACGAACTCGCCGACCTGCACGGCAAGGAAGGCGCGCTGCTGTTCACCTCGGGCTACGTTTCCAACGAGGCGACGCTGTCGACGCTGGCGCGCGTCCTGCCCGGCTGCATCATCTTCTCGGACGAACTGAACCACGCCTCGATGATCGCGGGCATCCGCAATTCGGGCTGCGAGAAGCAGGTGTTCCGGCACAACGATCTCGTCCATCTCGAGGAGCTGCTGGCCGCGGCCGATCCCGAGCTGCCCAAGCTGATCGCGTTCGAGAGCGTCTATTCGATGGACGGCGACGTCGCGCCGATCGCGGCGATCTGCGATCTCGCCGACAAGTACAACGCGCTGACCTATCTCGACGAGGTCCATGCGGTCGGCATGTACGGCGCCCGCGGTGGCGGCATCTCCGAGCGCGACGGGGTGGCGCACCGCATCACCATCATCGAGGGGACGCTGGGCAAGGCGTTCGGCGTGATGGGCGGCTATATCGCCTGCGACAGCCAGATCATCGACGTGATCCGCAGCTATGCGCCAGGCTTCATCTTCACCACCAGCCTCGCCCCCGTGCTGGTCGCGGGCGTGCTGGCGAGCGTGCGCCACCTCAAGCAGTCGAGCGCCGAGCGCGAGGGCCAGCAGGCCGCAGCCGCGCTGCTCAAGCGGCTGTTCGCGGATGCCGGGTTGCCGGTGATGGCGTCGACCACGCACATCGTGCCGCTGCTCGTCGGCGATCCGGTCAAGGCCAAGCGGATCAGCGACATCCTGCTCGCCGAATACGGCGTCTACGTCCAGCCGATCAACTATCCGACCGTGCCACGCGGGACCGAGCGGCTGCGCTTCACCCCCGGCCCCGCGCACAGCGAGGAGATGATGCGCGAGCTGACCACCGCGCTGACCGAGATCTGGGACCGGATGGAGCTGCGCCAGGCGGCGTGAGCGGGGCTGGCCGGCTGCACACCACTATGTTAGCCTGCCGGCACCGGCTTCGGGAGGGCTCATGGTGCGTTCGTTCGACACTCGCAAGACGCTGAAACAGCATCGCCAGAACGAACATGCCGTTTGGTGCCGCTCGCCCAATTCATCGACCGAGAGCAGTTTCCCCGAGGACGCATCGAACCGCATCCACAAGGGCTATGCGGCGGTCCAGCCGATCCATACCGGCGAGAAGCTGATCGCGGAGTCCAAGGTCTATGCGATGGGCTCGTGCTTCGCGCGCGAGATCGAGGCGCATCTCGTCCAGCGGGGCGGCCGGATCATCAGCGTCGACGACAGCATCCAGCGTCCTGAATTCCGCGACGAATCCGGCCGGACGCGCAACGGTTTCTTCCACCGTTTCACGCCGCTTTCCATGCTCCAGGAATTTCAGGCCGCGTTTGGCGAACTGGAAGGCTGGCAGGACGACTCGCTGATCTATCCGCGCGACGGCGGGGTCATCGACCTCAATTACACGCATATCGAGTCGGCCGACAACAGCGCCGCCGCGGTCGCGGTGCGCCGCTCGATCGCACAGGCGCTGGTGCGTCGCGCAGCGGAGGCGGACGTCGTGATCCTGACGCTGGGCCTGATCGAGGCGTGGGTCCACAAGCCGACCGGCTTCACCGCAAATTTCGTCGCGCCCAAGCTGCTCGTCCGCAACGCCGACGAGTTCGAGTTCCGGCTGGTCGGCTTTGCCGAGACGATCGCCTGTCTCGAGGGCATCCGCGCGCTGCTCGGGCGGCACAATCCCAAGCCGGTGCAGCTCGTCGTCACGGTCTCGCCGGTGCCGCTGTCCTCGACCTTCACCGAAAAGGACATCATCGTCGCAAACGGCGATTCCAAGTCGACGCTGCGTGCCGCGGCGGCCGAATTCTCCGCGCAGCATGACGATGTCCATTACTTCCCGAGCTATGAGATGGTGATCAATTCGGCGCCGCAACTGGCGTGGCGGCCCGACCGGCTGCATGTGCGCCAGCCGATGGTCAAGCATGTCGTCGATACCTTCATCCGCAACTATTACGAGCCGGGCGCGCTGCTCGACGGCAGCACGCAGCCGCAGGCGTTGGCGGCGGCGGAATAAGCAGGCCTGCGGAGCGACGGGCTCCTTCGGACAGCTCCGCCTACAACAGCGCCGCCAGCCCCAGCGTCATCGCCGCGAGCCCGCAGGACAGCGGCACGCGCAGCCGCAGCCACCAGCGCGGCACCAGCGCGTCCGCGGCGAGCCTGCGATCGACCAGCAACGTCGCCAGCAGCGCGAGTGCGAGCAGGACCACGCTCGGCCCCGGAAACCAGTTCGACAGGATCTGGAGCGCGAGTGCGGCGAGGCTCGGCAGTACCGAGACCGCGATCAGCGGCCCGATCCGCTCGCCCGGTAGCCGCGCCGCCGCCACGCCCCACCAGATCCCGCCGAGGAAGCTGAGGATCAGCGAGACATAGCCGAGCCCGATCAGCATCGCGAAATGCGCGAGCTCGACATTGCCGCCCGCGGCGAGCCGCACGAAGATCGCGAGCAGCGGCGGCAGCAGTCCCGCCGCGCCCAGCACGAGCGCGGGCACCGGCACGCGTCGCGAGCCATAGGCCGCGCCCGTTCCGCCCGCTTCCGTCGCATCCGCCGTCATCACGCGATCCCCGTCACCCGCCCGACCGCATAGAGCGTCCCGCCCGCCGGCCGCAACAGCGGGCAGCCGGATCCGCGCCGATCGCGCCGCGAACCCGGCTGGACTCCGCCCCGCTCGAGCGATCACGGGCATTGGCCTGATCGGGTTTGCACCCTAGAGAAGCGGGGCACCGACTCGCCGTCGCAAGAGGAGACCCGCCATGGCGCTCCGTATCGCTTTCGCTTCCGATCACGCCGCGCTCGATCTCAAGGCGACGCTGATCGACCATGCCCGTTCGCTCGGCCACGAGGTCGAGGATCTCGGCCCGCACGAGGCGGCATCGGTCGACTATCCGGACTATGGCTACAAGCTCGCCGAGACGCTGGCCGCGGGCAAGGCCGATCGCGGCATCGCGCTGTGCGGCTCGGGCATCGGCATCTCGATCGCGGTCAACCGCCACCCGAAGGTGCGCTGCGCGCTCGTCTCCGAGACGGTTTCGGCCGGCCTGGCGCGCGAGCACAACAATGCGCAGGCGCTCGCGATGGGAGCGCGGCTGGTCGGGGTCGATCAGGCCAAGGCGTGCCTCGAGACCTTCCTCGCCACCGAATTCGGCGGCGTGCGGCACGAGCGCCGCGTCGAGAAGCTGACCCACCCGCATTTCGCCAAGGATCCTGCATGAGCTCGCGCCCCGCCGCCCCCGTCCCCAGCGCCATGGACGACATCCGCAAGACCGGCTTCTTCTCCGAAGGTCTCGCCGCCGCCGATCCCGCGGTGTTCGCGGGCGTCGCCCACGAACTCGACCGCGAGCGCCACCAGATCGAACTGATCGCGAGCGAGAACATCGTCTCCAGGGCGGTGCTCGAGGCGCAGGGCAGCGTGTTCACCAACAAATATGCCGAGGGCTATCCGGGCAAGCGCTATTACCAGGGCTGTGCCCCCTCCGACGAGGTCGAGAGCATCGCGATCGATCGTGCCAGGCAGTTGTTCGGCTGCGGCTTCGTCAACGTCCAGCCGCATTCGGGCGCGCAGGCCAACGGCGCCGTCATGCTCGCGCTGACCAAGCCCGGCGACACGATCATGGGGCTCAGCCTCGATGCCGGCGGCCACCTCACCCATGGCGCCAAGGCGGCGATGTCGGGCAAATGGTACAATGCCGTCCAGTACGGCGTCCGCCCCGACACCCACCTGATCGACTACGACCAGGTCGCGGCCCTGGCGCGCGAGCACCGGCCGCGCCTCCTCATCGCGGGCGGCTCGGCCTATCCGCGGCATATCGACTTCGCGCGCTTCCGCGCGATCGCGGACGAGGTCGGCGCGACCTTCATGGTCGACATGGCGCATTTCGCGGGGCTGGTCGCGGGCGGCGTCCACCCGACCCCGTTCGGCCATGCGCACGTCGTCACCACGACCACGCACAAGACGCTGCGCGGCCCGCGCGGCGGCATGGTGCTGACCGACGACGAGGCGATCGCCAGGAAGATCAACTCGGCGGTGTTCCCGGGCCTGCAGGGCGGCCCGCTGATGCACGTCATAGCGGCCAAGGCGGTCGCGTTCGGCGAGGCGCTGACGCCCGAGTTCAAGGCCTATTCGCGCGCGGTGATCGACAATGCCAAGGCGCTCGCCTCGCGATTGAAGGAGCGCGGCGCAGACCTCGTCGCGGGGGGCACCGACACGCATCTCGCGCTCGTCGACTTGAGGCCGCTCGGCATCACCGGCAAGGATGCCGACGAGGCGCTGGAGCGCGCCGCGATCACCTGCAACAAGAACGGCGTGCCCTTCGATCCGCTGCCGCCGGTCAAGACCAGCGGCATCCGCGTCGGCAGCCCTGCCGGCACGACGCGCGGCTTTGGCATCACCGAGTTCCGCGACATCGCCGACATGATCGCCGACGTGCTCGACGGGCTACGGGCCAAGGGCGAACATGGCGATGCCGCGGTCGAGGCGGACGTGCGCGCGCGCGTACGGACGCTGTGCGAGCGCTTCCCGATCTATCCGGAGGGGTGATTGCACTGCCCCTATTGCGGCCATGACGTCAGCCAGGTGAAGGACAGCCGCCCGTCCGAGGACGGCGCGGCGATCCGCCGGCGGCGCCAGTGCGAGGGCTGCGCCGGCCGCTTCACCACCTTCGAACGGATCCAGCTGCGCGAGGTCTCGGTGCTCAAGTCGAGCGGTGCGCGCGAGCCGTTCGAGCGCAGCAAGCTCGAGCGCTCGATCGAGATCGCGTGCCGCAAGCGCGGCCTCCCGCCCGAGCGGATCGAGCGACTGGTCTCGGGCATCCAGCGCCAGCTCGAGACCTCGGGCGAGAGCGAGATCGGCGCGGCGCGGATCGGCGAGATGGTGATGGAGGGTCTGAAGGGCCTCGATCCGGTCGCATACATCCGCTTCGCCAGTGTCTATCGCGATTTCGCCCATGCTCGGGACTTCGAGGAATTCGCGGGCTCGGTAAGCGAGGTGGGTAAGGGGTGATGGTGGTGCGCGGCCTTCCCTCCGCCGTTCGTCCTGAGTAGCGGCTGAGCGAAGCCGAACACGCGTATCGAGGGACCAGCCGTGACGTTCGCCGCCTATATGCTCCGATGTGCAGACGACAGTTTCTATGTCGGGCATACCGACGATCTCGAGACACGGATCGCGGAGCATGAGTCGGGCGCGACCCCGGGCTATACGCAGAAGCGGCGGCCGGTAGATCTGGTTTGGTCCGCGCATTTCGTGACGCGGGAAGGAGCGCTCGCCGCTGAGCAACGGATCAAAGGTTGGCCCCGCGCCAAGAAGCAGGCGCTGATCGCGGGGGATTGGGATGGGCTTCACAACCTCTCGATCCCGCCGGCGGAGCGGGCCCTTCGACTTCGCTCAGGGCGAACGGACGTGGGAGACAGGTTTCTCTCAAGCCCAATCCCGGCCACGCGTGATGCGCACCGGGAGCGAACTGACGTCGAGAATGCTTTCTCATCTCCCCACCCCGTTCGCGCTGAGCGAAGTCGAAGCGCCGCGTTAGCCGCAGACGAAGGCCCCGCCGCACCCCAGCCCCCCCTCATTGTCCTCGTCCGCCCGCAGCTCGGGCAGAATATCGGCAAGGCGGCGCGTGCGATGCTCAATTTCGGGTTGACCGAGATGCGTCTCGTCAGCCCGCGCGACGGCTGGCCCAATCCCGAGGCCGGACCGGCGGCGTCGGGGGCGGACGCGGTGCTGGAACGCGCCCGGGTGTTCGACAGCACGGCCGAGGCCGTCGCCGACTGCGCGCATGTCTATGCCACCACGGTGCGGCGGCGCGGCGTGACCAAGCCCGTCGTCACCCCGGCCGAGGCGGCGGCCACGATCGCCGCCGGGCGCACCGCGATCCTGTTCGGGCCCGAGCGATCGGGGCTCGCGACCGAGGACGTCGCGCTCGCGCGCACGATCCTGACGGTGCCGATCAATCCCGAATTCGGCTCGCTCAACCTCGCCCAGGCGGTGATCCTGGTGGCGTATGAATGGTCCCGGCACGCCGCGCACACGCTCGCCCAGCCGCCCGCGGTCGAGCATGATCCCCCCGCGCCGCAGGCCGAGCTCGACGGGATGATCGCGCAGATGGACGCGATGCTGGTCGAGGCCGGCTTCTTCTTCCCGCCCGACCGCACCCCGGTCACACGCCGCACGCTCCGCACGATGCTCACCAAGCCGGGCTGGACCGCGCAGGAGGTGCGCACGATGCGCGGCGTGCTCTCGGCGCTGGCGGCGCCGCGGCGGCGTTAGCGCGCGTCGAAATGCGCCGTTTCGTAGGCGATCGATTCCTCGACCAGCGCGTCCCACAACCGCTCGATCACGTCCCGGGGAATGTCGTGCGCTTCGCCCATAGCGGCGGCGGCGGCGATGACCTGCGCCTTGCGCGCCTCGTCGCGGACCTGTGCGCGCGTCGGCTTGATGCGCGCGGCGGCGCGCATATAGCCGAAACGGCGTCCGAGCAGCGCGACCAGTGCCAGATCGACCGCGTCGACGCCCGCACGGACCTCGCCCATCGTCGCGCAGTCATCGGGATCTTTGATGTCGGGGGCTTGGGGATCGGTCATCGCCGCCGCATAGCAAAGCCGCGGCTTTGCGCCAGCGTCCGTTCGCATCTTGCGGCGGGCCGCGGCGGCGTGGCATCCGCGGCGCACAGGGGGGAGACGCGAGACGATGATCCTTGAATTGCTGATCGGCACGATCGCCACGACCGCACCGGCCGCGCACCCGCCGATCCCGGTCAGACCCGCGCCGCCCATCGCGACCGTGATCGTACCGCCCGCGCCGCACGGCCGCCTCGTCTGCCGTGCCGAGTTCGGTACGAGCTCGCTGGTCCGGCGCGAGCGCATCTGCCACACCGCCGCCGAATGGCGGCTGATCGACGCGCGGCGGCGGCTGCGGCGCCATCGCGGCGACTAACGCTCCCGCTTGACAGCGCGGCCCCGCTTCGTCACAGCGCGCGCTTCGCAATCGACCCCGCACGTCCGGTGAAGCGGGTGTCCTGCCGTGCCTTGCGCATGGCAGCGCGGTTCCGGGCATTTCTGGACTCTCGTCGGGGGTCCGCAACGCAATTGAAGGACGTCTCATGACGAAGCGCACCAGCGCCAAGTACAAGCTCGATCGCCGCATGGGCGAGAATATCTGGGGCCGCCCCAAGTCGCCGGTCAACAAGCGCGAATACGGCCCCGGCCAGCACGGCCAGCGCCGCAAGGGCAAGGCCACCGATTTCGGCATCCAGCTCCGCGCCAAGCAGAAGCTCAAGGGCTATTATGGCGACGTGACCGAGAAGCAGTTCAAGAAGGCCTATGCCGAGGCCGACCGCATGAAGGGCGACACCGGCCAGAACCTGATCGGCCTGCTCGAGCGCCGGCTCGACGCGGTGGTGTATCGCGCCAAGTTCACGCCGACGATCTGGTCGGCGCGCCAGCTGGTCAGCCACGGCCATGTCCGCGTCAACGGCGTCAAGTGCAACATCGCCAGCCGGCTGGTGAAGATCGGCGACGTGATCGAACTCGGCGCCAAGGCGCAGGAGATGGCGCTGGTGATCGAGGCGCAGGGCCTGTCCGAGCGCGACGTGCCCGATTATCTGGCGCAGGACGGCACCGCCAAGGTGACCTATCAGCGCGTGCCGACGCTCGACGAGGTGCCCTATCCGGTCAAGATGGAGCCCAATCTGGTCGTCGAGTTCTACTCGCGCTGATCGGCCTCAGGGCTGTACGGTAAGGGCGGCTCCTTGCGGGGCCGCCCTTGTTCGTTGGGTCCGTGTCACCCGGCAATATGCAGCGCCTCGCGAAGGAAGGCATCCGATCGGCGGAGCATGTCGGCGCGGAGCTCGCCATCCCGCAGCGCGTGGTCGACGCCGGGATAGATGATTGCGGTACTTTGCTTGCCCGCAGCGCGCAGGCGATCGTTCATCGCCCTAGTCTCTTCGACCGACACATTGCGATCGAGCGTACCGTGGAACATCATGACGGGCGCCTTGAAGGCGGCGACATGCTGGAGCGGCGACCCCGCCGCGACCTCCGGTCCTTCGCCGATCTCGGCGCTTCTTAGCCCCGCGTTGGAGAGTTTCAGCTCTGCCCCGATAGTCGCATCATAAACGACGCGATTTGCCTCGGCCTTGAGCATTGCGAAGTCGGTGACCGGTGCCGTCGCAATCACCGCCTTGAACAGATCAGGATCGACAACCTGCGACTGAAGCGCGGCATAGCCGCCATAGGACCAGCCAACGATCGCCAGCCTCGACGCATCGGCGATGTGCTGTGAAATCAGCCAGCGACCGGCATCGTCGATATCACTGACCGCTTGGCGCCAGTTATGAAAGGCGTTGCTACCCCGCCAGTCACCGCCAAAGCCCGCGGAGCCGCGATATTCGGGTTGGAGTACGGCATAGCCACGCGAAGCATAGAATTGCACGAGCCAGTCGAACCCCCAATCATCGCGTGCAGCCGGGCCGCCATGCGGCATCACGATCGCCGGCAGCCCGGTCTTGGCGCCGCCCGGCGGTAGCGTCAGATAGGCTGGGATCGTCGTGCCGTCCGCTGCCTTGTAGGTGATCGGGGTCATCGCGCCGAGCGTCGCATGTTCGAGCTGCGGGCGGACCAGCGCGATCTCGTTGAGATGCTTGGTCGCGCGATCGAAGACGTAATAGCGGCCCGGATCGACGTCGCTACCCGCAAACAAGAGCAGCTTACCCTCGTCCGCACTGGCACTGACGAACTCGACGATGGGCAGGTTGGGCAGCGCCTTGGAAAGCGCGCGCGCGAGCGCTGCATCCTTCGGGTCGAAGTAGGTGATCGCGCGCTTCTCGGTGTCGGTGGTGTACCCAATCAACCGCGCTTGCCGGCCCAGCCTGACGACGTCATCCACATCGACGCGCGGGTCCGCATAGACGAGGTCGGTCTTCATCGAGCCGTCGAGCGCAATGCGGTAGAGAGCTTGGCGGCCGTCCTTGACCGCAGTCCCGTAGGCGCTGTCGGTCGAGGCATCGATGGCGAGCGGTTCAACGCCGGCAGCGTTGCCGCCGGTCTCCGAAAAGGCACGCCACTGGCGACTGCCCGACGTCCGATAGAGCCACTTTCTGCCACCGGCCATCCTGCCATTGAAATAGCCGCCACCGATCGTGTC
>CAZZZX010000064.1:0-10108 GCA_964658585.1 uncultured Novosphingobium sp. | reverse complement strand
GCCCGCGTCCGGCGCGGACGCGAAGTGGGAATGCTGACCGACGGCTTCGCGGTCGAGAAATTCTCGCGCAGCATCGTGCTCGGCATGACCGAGGGCGTCACCGTGCCGGTGAGCGAGGGCGCGGAGCTGCGCTTCGCCTCCTATCCGGGGTTCGACATCGATCCCGAGACACCGCCGCACTGGCTTACCGCCGAGCAATCGAACAGCACGCTGGTGCTGGGCGAGACCGCGGTGCTCAAGCTGCTGCGCAAGATCAGCCCCGGCATCCATCCCGAGATCGAGATGGTCCGCCATCTGAGCGCGGGCGGCTTCGCCAACGTGCCGCCGGTGCTCGGCGATGTGCGGCTGCGGGAAGGCGGCGAGGAGAGCGTGATGATGCTCGCCCAGGCCTATGTCCACAATCAGGGCGACGGCTGGGAGTGGACGCTGGGCGTGCTCGAGCGGCTCGCCACCGACGAGGAGGGCAGCCTCGCCAACTACGAGAATTTCGCCTGCAATCTGGGCCATCGGCTGCGCGAGATGCACGCGGTGCTGGCCCGCCCGACCGACGATCCCGCCTTTGCGCCCGAGCCGATGGACGCGGCGGGCGCGGCAGCGCTCGGCGAGCGCGTCGCCGCGCAGTTCGAGACCGCGCTACGCCAGCTCGACGCCGCCGGGTTCGACGACGAGGATGTCCGCTTCCTCGTCGATCATCGCGCCGCGATCGTCGCGCATCTGCGCGCGACGGCGACGGCGACCGAGGGCCGGCCCCGCACCCGTATCCATGGCGACCTCCACCTCGGCCAGATGCTCGTCACCGGATCGGACGTGATGCTGATCGATTTCGAGGGCGAGCCGGCCAAGCCGCTCGACGAGCGGCGCGCCAAGGACGTGCCCGAGCGCGACGTCGCCGGCGTGGTGCGCTCGTTCGACTATGCCAGCGCGGTCGCGTTGCGCGCGCTGCCCGCGGGCGCGGAGACCGAGGCGACGCGCACCGCCGAGCGCTATGCCGATTTTCGCGTCCGTGCGCAGCATACCTTCCTGGCCGGCTATTACGGTCAGGCCGAGCCCGAGATCAGCGGCACGCTGCTGCTCTATCTGATCGAGAAGGCGAGCTACGAGGTCGGTTACGAAGCCGCCAACCGACCCGACTGGATCGGCGTGCCGGTCGCCGGGCTGGCCCGGCTCGCGCATCGACTCGTCGGGACGGCGGGCGCATGACGGGCTTAACAACTATCATGATTCGGTGAATGGACATGCTGCGGTGCGGCGATTAACCGGATCGTGTCGCCCCGCCGGCGTCCTGTCGGCCGGGCATTGTAAGCTTGATAGCGTCGCCCGACCGGGGCGGAGCCGTGGCGACGGCTGCATCCGATCGACGGCAGGAGGTGCGGATGGACAGCTGGGCTGATCGGTCGGTGCGCGCGTTGAGACGATTCCGGCCCGGCGTGCCGCTCGCGCTGCTGCCGCTCGCGTCGTGCGGCGAGGTGATGGATCCCGCCGGCCCGATCGGCAGAGGCGAGAAGCTGATCCTGCTCGACAGCCTGGCGATCATGCTGTGCATCGTCGTGCCGACGATCCTCGCCACGCTCGCCTTCGCCTGGTGGTTCCGCGCCTCGAACAGCAGGGCGGTCTATCGCCCGGACTTCGCCTATTCGGGTCGCGTCGAGGTGGTGGTGTGGGCGATACCGGTGCTCGTCATCATGTTCCTCGGCGGCATCACCTGGATCGCCAGCCACGATCTCGACCCGTCGCGTCCGATCGATGCACCCGCGCAGGCCGGGGTGCCGGCGATTGCGCCGATCGACGTGCAGGTCGTCTCGCTCGACTGGAAATGGCTGTTCATCTACCCCGCGCAGGGCGTGGCGAGCGTCAACCATCTCGTCATCCCGGCGGGCGTGCCGGTGCATTTCCACATCACCTCGGCGAGCGTGATGAACGCGTTCTTCGTGCCGCGGCTGGGCAGCATGATCTATTCGATGAACGGCATGTCGACCCAGCTCTTCCTCAAGTCGGACCGGCCGGGGCGCTATATGGGACGATCCTCGCATTATTCGGGCGACGGCTTCTCCGACATGAATTTCGTCGTCGATGCCGTGCCCGCCGCGCAGTTCGCGGGCTGGGCCGCTGCCGCCAAGGGCAAGGGGCCGGTACTCGATCAGGCGGGCTATGCGCAGCTCGCCAGACAGAGCGAGAAGGTCGCGCCGTACAGCTACGGCACGGTGATGCCCGATCTCTACGACGCGATCGTCACGCAGAAGCTGGCACCGGGGCCGAGCCCGAAGGACGACGGCGAACCGGTCGCATCCAGCGCGCCGGTCCAGAGGAGCTAAGGCGATGTTGGGCAAGCTCACCTGGGCGGCGATCCCCTTCGATCAGCCGATCCCGCTGGTCACCTCGATCGTCGTGCTCGGCGTGGTCGGCGCGGTGCTCGCGCTGGTCACGGTCAAGGGCTGGTGGTCGTATCTGTGGCACGAGTGGCTGACCTCGGTCGATCACAAGCGCATCGGCGTGATGTACTGCATCCTGGCGATGGTGATGCTGCTGCGCGGCTTCTCCGATGCGCTGCTGATGCGATCGCAGCAGGCGCTGGCGTTCCAGTCGCCGGGCTATCTGCCGCCCGAGCATTACGACCAGGTCTTCTCCGCGCACGGCACGATCATGATCTTCTTCGTGGCGATGCCGTTCATGATCGGGCTGATGAACTTCGTCATGCCGCTCCAGCTCGGGGTGCGCGACGTCGCCTTCCCGACGCTCAACTCGGTGAGCTTCTGGCTGACCGCGGTCGGCGTGCTGCTGGTCAACGTCTCGCTGTTCGTGGGCGAGTTCGCGCGTACCGGCTGGCTGCCCTATCCACCCCTGTCGGAGCTCGCCTATTCGCCCGGCGTCGGGGTCGACTATTACGACTGGTCGCTGCAGATCGCGGGCGTCGGCACGCTGATGAGCGGCATCAATCTCGTCACCACCGTGCTCAAGATGCGCGCGCCGGGGATGAGCTACATGCGGATGCCGATCTTCTGCTGGACGACGCTGGCGTCCAACCTGCTGATCGTCGCCGCCTTCCCGATCCTCACCGCGACGCTCGCGATGCTGACGCTCGACCGTTACCTCGGCTTCCACTTCTTCACCAACGACGGTGGCGGCAACATGATGATGTTCATGAACCTCATCTGGGCGTGGGGCCATCCCGAGGTCTATATCCTCATCCTGCCCGCCTTCGGCATCTTCTCCGAGGTGATCTCCACCTTCTCGGGCAAGCCGCTGTTCGGCTACCGCTCGATGGTGATGGCGACGCTGGCGATCTGCGTGCTGTCGTTCATGGTCTGGCTGCACCATTTCTTCACGATGGGCGCAGGCGCCGACGTCAACGCCTTCTTCGGCGTCACGACGATGATCATCGCGGTGCCGACGGGGGTGAAGGTCTTCAACTGGCTGTTCACCATGTATGGCGGCCGCATCCGCATGACGGTGCCGATGCTGTGGTCGATGGGCTTCATCTGCACCTTCGTGATCGGCGGCATGACCGGTGTGCTGCTCGCGGTGCCGCCGGCCGACTTCGTGCTGCACAACTCGCTGTTCCTCGTCGCGCATTTCCACAACGTCATCATCGGCGGCGTGCTGTTCGGCGCATTCGCGGGGTACGAGTTCTGGTTTCCCAAGGCGTTCGGCTTTACGCTCGACGAGAAGACCGGCAAGGCCGCCTTCTGGTTCTGGTTCGTCGGCTTCTACGTCGCCTTCATGCCGCTCTATGTGCTCGGGCTGCTCGGCATGACGCGGCGTATGCAGCATTACGACGTCGCGATGTGGCATCCCTGGCTGCTCGTCGCCGCGGGCGGCGCGGTGCTGATCGCGATCGGTATCTTCTTCCAGATCCTCCAGCTCGTCGTCTCGATCCGCACCCGCGACCAGCGCATCGACGTGACCGGCGATCCCTGGGACGGCCGCAGCCTGGAATGGGCGACGCCGTCGCCGCCGCCCTCGTTCAACTTCGCGGTGATGCCCAATGTCGAGGGCGAGGAAGCCTATTGGGGGATCAAGCTCGCCGCGATCCAGTCGCAGCGGCTGGGCGACGCGCCGGAATACGAGCCGATCCACATGCCGCGCAATTCGCCGACCGGCTTCATCGTCGCGTTCTTCTCCGCGCTCGGCGGGTTCGCGCTGATCTGGCATATCTGGTGGCTGGTGATCGTGACGCTGATCGGCGCGTTCGCTACCTTCGTGTGGTTCGCATGGCGCGACGAGGCCGAGTACGAGATCCCGGCCGAGGAGGTCGCCGCGGTCGATCAGCGGCGGCGCGCGGCGCGCGTCGCGTGGATGAAGGAATTCGCGGTGGAGCCGAGCGCGTGAGGCCCGAGGATCGTCGCCCGAGCATCATCCTCACTCGCACCGATCCCAACCGGGTCGGCCAGATCTCGCGCGGCGCGCGCAAGCATGGCGAGCCCGATCCCCGCGCGCATCGCGAGGCGACCGGCCATGGGGAGAGCGGCCCCGCCTCCAAGCGCGTGATCGTCGGCTACGGCTTCTGGATCTTCCTGCTTTCCGACATCGTCATGTTCTCCGCCTTCTTCGCGGTCTATGCGGTGCTGTCGAGCGCGACCAATGGCGGGCCGACCGGCAGGCAGATCTTCGACCTGCGCAACGTCGCGATCGAGACCGGCTTCCTGCTCGCCTCCAGCTTCGTCTGCGGGCTGGCCGCGATCGCCGCCGAACAGCGCAACATGCTGTGGACGCAGGTCGGGCTGTTCTTCACCGGGCTGCTCGGCTTCGGCTTCGTCGTGCTCGAGTTCAAGGAATTCTACGATCTGATCCAGCAGGGCTACGGCCCGCAGCGCTCGGCCTTCCTGTCGGCTTTCTTCACGCTGGTCGGCTGCCACGGTGCGCACGTCACCGCGGGCGGGCTGTGGCTCGGCACGATGATGGCGCAGATCTGGTTCAAGGGCTTCCGCCCCGACATCATGCGGCGGCTGCTCTGCTTCAACCTGTTCTGGCACGCGCTCGACATCATCTGGGTCGCGCTGTTCACCGTCGTCTATCTGCTGGGAGCGGGGACATGAGTTCGGATCATCACAGCGGGTCGGCGCACGATATGCGCGACCATGCGCCGGGCGACGAGGGCGAGAGCCATTCGGGTATCGCCGCGGGCGTCCGCGGCTATGTGCTCGGGCTGGTGCTGGCGACCGGCCTGACGATCGCCTCGTTCGGGATCGCCGGCACCGGGCTGCTCTACGGCCCCGGCATTCCGGTCGCGCTGCTGGTCTTCGCGGTCGCGCAGATGGGCGTTCATCTCGTCTTCTTCCTCCACATCACGACAGGGCCGGACAACACCAACAACATCCTCGCGCTGGCGTTCGGCGTGCTGATCGTCATGCTGCTGGTGATCGGATCGGTGTGGATCATGTCCGAGATGAACCACAACATGATGCCCGAGGGGATGATGATGGGTCACGCCGCGATGCCCGGCGGGCTGGTGCCACCGGTGCCGACCCAACGCTGAGCCGATCGTCATTCCGGCCGCCGCCCGACCTCTTCGCGCCGCTTCCCGGCGGACGCCGGGATTGTCCGGGTCCGATCGGGACGCGCCGATCCGGGCGGTTCCGGCCTTCCCGGGGATGACGGGCCGGGCGGCGCTTCTGATCGCCGCCGCGCTGCTTCCGGCCCTTGCGAGCGCCACGCCGACGCCGTCCCCCGATGCCCGCGCCGCCGCGCTCGTCGCGCGCATGACGATCGACGAGAAGCTCGCCGTCACCAGCCTCGCCACCGGCAGCGTGCTGTCCCGCGTCGCCGGCGAGAAGCGCGTCGGCGCAGGTTACATGCCCGCGATCCCGCGGCTCGGCATCCCCCCCCTCTACGAGACCGACGCCAGTCTGGGCGTCGCCAACGCCAACGAGCAGCGCCGCGGCGACGTCGCGACCGCGCTGCCCTCCGCACTCGCCACCGCGGCGAGCTTCGACCCCGAGATCGCGCGCGCGGGCGGTGCGATGATCGGCGCCGAGGCGCGCGCCAAGGGCTTCGACGTCATGCTCGCCGGCGGCGCCAACCTGATCCGCGATCCGTGGGCGGGGCGCAGCTTCGAGTATTTCTCGGAAGATCCGCTGCTCACCGGACGGATGGCGGGCCGGGCGGTGGCGGGTGTGCAGTCCGCCGGCATCGTCTCGACCGTCAAGCATTTCGCGCTCAACCCGCAGGAAACCGGGCGCACCGTGATGAGCGCCGACATCGACGAGGCGGCGTTCCGCGAAAGCGACCTGCTCGCCTTCCACATCGCGATCGAGCGGGGACGGCCCGGCGCGGTGATGTGCGGCTATAACCGCATCGACGGCGACTATGCCTGCGAGAACCGCTTCCTGCTGACCGACATGCTCAAGACCGAATGGCGCTACCCCGGCTGGGTGATGTCCGACTGGGGAGCGGTGCATTCGACCGTCAAGGCGGTGAATGCCGGGCTCGACCAGCAATCGGGACGCGAGCTCGATTCCGCGCCCTATCTCGGCAAGCCGCTCGCCGATGCGATCGCGAGAGGCGAGGTCGCGCCAGCGCGGCTCGACGACATGGTGCGCCGCGTGCTGCGCTCGATGATCGCGGTCGGTCTGTTCGAGCGACCGCCTCCGGCCACGCCGCAGCCGATCGACTACGGCGCCGACGCAGCGGTCGCGCAGCGTGCCGCCGAGGCGGGGATGGTGCTGCTCAAGAACCGCGACGCCGTGCTGCCGCTCGCGGCGGACCGGCCGCGGCGTATCCTGCTGGTCGGCGGGCGTGCCAACGACGGCGTGCTGTCGGGGGGCGGATCGTCGCAGGTTCGACCCGTCGGCGGCGTCGCGCATACCGAGAGCCTGCCGCACGACAATCCGTTCAACGGCTATATCAAGCGCATCTGGGGCGCCTCCTCGCCGCTCGCCGCGATCCGCGCCCGCGCGCCGGGCGCGACGGTCGACTATACCGACGGACACGACCGCAAGGCGCTCGCCGCGGCGGCGGCGAAGGCGGACGTGGTGATCGTGTTTGCGCTGCAATGGCGGTCCGAGGCGATGGACATTCCCGATCTCTCGCTCCCCAACGATCAGGACGATCTGATCGTCACCGCTGCCGCCGCCAATCCGCGTACGGTGGTCGTGCTCGAGACCGGCGGCGCGGTGGCGATGCCGTGGCTCGACAAGGTCGGTGCGGTGGTCGAGGCGTGGTATCCGGGCGAGCGCGGCGGTCCGGCGATCGCGGCGACGCTGTTCGGCGACAATGATCCCGGCGGGCGGCTGCCGGTGACGTTCCCGCGTGATCCCGGCGAGGCACCGCGCGCCGCGCCGCCCGAATTCACCAAGGCCGAGGTCCATCTGCGCGACCTCGCGCTCAAGCCCCCGCCGCCGGGGACGATCCCCGACATATCGGGCGGCCTGCCCCCCTTCCCGGTGGTCTACAAGGAAGGTGCCGATACCGGCTATCGCTGGTACGAGCTGCAGGGCGCGACGCCGCTCTTCGCGTTCGGCTACGGCCTCAGCTATACCCGCTTCGAATATACGCATTTCACGGCGAGCGGCGGGACGACGGTGCGGGCGCGGGTGACGGTGACCAATGTCGGGGCGCGCGCCGGTACCGACGTGCCGCAGCTCTATGTCGCGGTGCCGGGGGCGTCCGGGCCGGCGATCCGCCGGCTGGTCGGCTTCGAGCGCGTGACTCTGGCGCCGGGCGAGAGCCGTACCGTGACGCTGACCGCCGATCCGCGCCTGCTCGCCGAGTGGGACATTGCACGCCATGGCTGGCACATCCGGGGTGGCGCGGCGACAGTGATGCTCGGCCGCTCGGCGACCGATGTCGCGGCGACCGCGCAGGTGCGGCTGGGCGAGCGTCGGTTCTGAGATCCGATCTATCCCTGGAAGGGCGAGGCTAAGCCGCCGCCGCCTCTGGATCGACCGTCGGCGCGAGCAGCCGCCCGGCCGCCCCGCGCACCACCAGCAGCACGACCAGCGCGCCTGCCATCAGCGCGGCGTGAAGCCCCCAGAACTCGGCATTGGGCATCGTGCCGAGCAGCGTCGCGAGCTTGGCGACGATCAGCCCGGCGATGAACAGGTTGATGTAATAGACCGCCATCATCGTCGATCCGACCGCCTTGGGACTGGCGCGCGAATAGAGTGCCAGGCCGACCGGGAAGATGTTGGCGAAACCGATATCGTTGAGCGTGTGGAAGGCGAACGCCCAGGCGAAGCTCACCTTGGCACCGGTCGCCGCCTCCTGCAGCGAGGCCAGCGCCAGCGCGAGCGGCGCGAGCATCGCGATGAACGCGCCGATCGTCAGCTTGGTGATCTCGTCGGGTTCCTGGCGGCGCCTGCCCCACCAGCGCCAGAACGCTACCGATCCGACCATCGTGACGAACGAGACGATCGCATCGAAGGAGATCAGGAAGCTCGACGGCATCTCCCAGCCGAAGAAGCGGAGCTGATAGTTGGCGTCGCCCCACAGTTCGTACGCGGCGAAGAGCTGCTGGTTGCCGACGGCGGTGAACGCCAGCACCGGCACGAGCAGCGCCAGCACGAGGATGCGCCTGCCTTCGCCGGGCACCAGTTTCGGCCGCGGCTCGACGAGGCCGTCTCTGGCGGCCGCGGGCTCCGCAGGCAGCCAGCGGCGGCCCGAGAGATAGACGATCAGCCCGATCAACATGCCGACACCCGCCGCGCCGAAGCCCCAGTGCCAGGCCACCTTCTGGCCGAGCCCGCCGCATACCAGCGGCGCGATCACCACCGCGATCTGGATGCCGATCATGTAGATCTGGAAGGCGTCGGCGCGCCGCAGGTCGCCCGGCGCGTACAGGTCGCCCACCTGTGCCGCGATATTGCCCTTGAAGAAGCCGACGCCGACCAGCAGGCAGGCGATGGCGAGCACGAAGGTCTGGTCGAACGCCATCAGGAAATGCCCGATCGCCATCGTCACCGCGCCGATCACGACCGCGCGCGTCCGTCCGATCAGCCGGTCGGCGATCAGTCCGCCCGCGATCGGCGTCAGATAGACGAAGCCGCCATAGAGCCCTGCCACCGCGCCGCCCATCGTCTCGGGCGAGAGCGCGCCGCCGGCATAGCGCTCGAGCAGCGAACGGAAGCCGCCGAACCCCCAGATCCGTTCGATATGGCCGGGCTGGAAGAGCTGATACTTGCCGTAGAGCGCGAGCAGCGTCGCCATGCCGTAATAGGAGAAGCGCTCCCACGCTTCGGCGAAGGCGAGGAAGCCGAGGCCGCGGGGATGGCCGAGAAAGGCGCGATCGGACTGATAGTCGAGCTGCGGGGCCGCGATCGTCGCCATGCTCAGAAATCCACCTTGTCGTAATGCGCGGGCGGGCCGATCACCTCCATCCGCTCGGACAGCATCGGGCGGAACGACGGGCGGCTCTTGAGGCCGGCGTACCAGTGCTTGGTCTGGTCGTGCCCGCGCCAGTCGATCCCGCCGAGATAGTCCGCCACCGACAGGTGCGCAGCGGCGGCGAGATCGGCGAGGCTCAGCACCGGGCCGCCGAGCCAGCGGCGATGATCGAGCAGCCAGTCGATATAATCCATGTGCGCGATCGCCGCGCGCATCGCGTCGCGCAGCACCTTGGCGTCGGGCGAGGCGCGATGGACGACGCGCTTGATCATCCGCTCGGTCATCAGCGGGCCGACCACCTCGTGATAGAATTTCTCGTCGAACCAGGCCGCCAGCCTGCGGATCTCGGCGCGCGCGGCGGCCGATCCGCCGAGCATCGGCGCCTTGTCGATCGTCTCCTCGAAATAGTCGCAGATCGCCGAGCTGTCCGAAAGCGCGAGCTGGCCCTGCACCATGACGGGCGTCTGCCCGGCGGGATTGAGCTGGAGGAACTCGTCGCGCTGTACCCAGGGGCTTTCGCGGACGAGTTCGTAGCCGACGCCCTTCTCGCCGAGCAGCAGCCGGACCTTGCGGCTGAACGGACAGAGCGGGAATTGGTAGAGCTGCCACATCGTGCCTGCCGCTGTAGGCAAGCGCGGCGGGCGGGGGAAGGGGTGACGGGCGGGGCGGCGCGCGCGCTGCTGGCCAAGGTCTACCTCCAGGAGCACAAGTATCCCCAGGCCGCGCAGGCCGCCGGGCAGGTGATCTCCAGCGGGCGCTACTCGCTCCTCCCGCACTGGAAGGACGTGTT
>CAZZZX010000063.1:0-10144 GCA_964658585.1 uncultured Novosphingobium sp. | reverse complement strand
TCACGACCGGGCGGCCTTCCTGCGTGGCACCGTGGATATTGTGCATGAACGCCTTCAGGCGCAGCAGGCCGAAGAAATCCAGCATCAGCGGCAGCGCCAGCTGGAGCATCGCCGCCGCCTCGTCCTCCCCGATCCTGCCCTCGGTGCGATCGAGGAACAGCATCGCCTCGTTGGCGGCGACATATTCCGAGGCGTGGCGGTAATATTCGAGGATGCTCGGCGGGAATCCCGTCCCTTCCATGAACCCCGCGGCGCGCATCCGGCCCCAGATCTCGATCAGCTTGGCGTCGGTCAGGCTCAGTTGCGGCTCGTCGTCGTCGAGGATCGTGACGAGACCGAGCTCGGCGAACACCGCCGCGTCCCGCTCGGCCTTCGGATTGCGTTCGCGCAGCGATGCGATCGTCACCACGCGCTGTTCCTCGTAGCCGACGCGCATCGCCAGCAACTCCTCGAGATGCTGGAACGCGCCGGCCTCGACCCGGCGGTTGGGAGTCTCGCCGCTCAGCGCGGCCTTGATCTGGGGGAGCGTCAGCCCGCTTTCACGCTGCAGCTCGCGCACCGCCTGGATCGCGCGGACGTGGCTTTCGTCATAGTCCGCCGAATTCGGCTTCGGCCTTTGCGGTTCCGGAATGAGCTGATGGCGAAGATAGACGCGGATCGTCTCGCGGTTGACCCCGGTGCGGGCTTCCAGATCGCGCATCTTCATGGCCGTCCGCTACGCCAGAAATCGAGCGTCGCTGCAACATCCGAGCGGATCGCGCCCACGCACGTGTTGCAAAAGCCGATAATGCGTATTATGGCTACGCAAAAGAGGTGCGAGCGCCTTTAGGAGATTCGGGATGCAGTACGGCCGCTACTATCTTCCAGTCCTGGTCCAGCTGGCCGCCTATGCCAGCTTCCTCGCCGGCGGGGCCTGGGTATGGTTCGGCTTCGCGACGCTCCCGCTGCTCGGGGTGATCGACACGCTGCTCCCCAACGACATGGCGCCGCGCCGGATGCGCGCGGGGCTGGCGGCCGATCTGCCGGTATGGCTGTCGACGCTCCTCGCCGTCGGGCTGTATGGAGCCGCCGCGGTTTGGGTGGCGAGGACACCCGCGATCGGCCCGTTCGAGGCGGTCGGCGCGATCCTCTCGCTCGGCTGGCTGAGCGTGGTGCCGCTGGTTCCGTCGAGCCACGAACTCTATCATGGCCGGGGCAAGGTGAGGCGCTTCTTCGGGCGTTACGCGCAGGTCTGCTATCTCGATTGCACGCGTGAGATCGCGCATGTCGTCGGGCATCACATCAACGTGGCGACCGACAGGGATGCCGACACCGCGCCGCGCGGAACCTCGCTCTATCCGTTCACGGCCAAGGCGGTAATCAAGAGCACGATCGAGGCGAACCAGACCGAGGCCGAGGGGCTGCGCCGGCTCGGCCATGCGCCGTGGGGCTGGCGCCATCGCATCTGGAAGGCCATTCTGGCGCAGGCGATCATGCAGAGCGCGCTCTATGCGATCGGCGGCTGGCGCGCGAACATGGTTGCGCTCGGTGGTATGGTCGTCGCGCGCTTCTGGATCGAATCGTTCAACTATTTTCAGCATTACGGCCTGATCCGCGTGCATGGCGGCGCCATCGCCCGGCGGCACGTGTGGAACCATCTCAAGCCGTTGTCGCGGGTCATGGGGTTCGAGATCACCAATCACGCCGATCACCACACCGACAGCTTCGCGCAATTCCACCAGCTCGTTCCCGATCGCCAGTGGATCCCGATGCCGAGCGTCTTCCTGTGCTTCTTCTCGGCCCTGATCCCGCCGGTCTGGCACAACATGATCATCAAGCCCGCGCTCAAGCGCTGGGACAACGAGCTTGCGACGGCCGAAGAGCGGGAGATCGCGCGCCGGCAGAACCGCGCGGCGGGCTGGCCCGACTGGTTCGACGAGACCGCGAAGCGTGGCCAGATGGCGACGGCCTGACCGCGGTCATGGCCGGCCCGCTGACGGCGCAGATCACGCGCGCATTCGAAGCCGAACAGCGGGCGCCGCGCCGCCCGCTGACCCGCGACGACATCCCCTCGTCCTACGACGCGATCGGCCCGGAATGGCTGACCGCCATTCTATGCCGCGACACGCCCGGGGCCGAGGTGACGGGGCTGCGGCTCGGTCCGCCCGACGAGGGCACCAACAACCGCCGTCGTATCCATATCGACTATAATGCGGCGGGCGCGGCGGCGGGCCTTCCCGCCTCGGTCTTCTGCAAGGCGACGCACGGGCTCGCCAACCGGCTGATGCTCGGCCATTCGGGCGGCGTGATCTGCGAGGTGACCTTCTACAACGCCGCGCGGCCGCTGCTCGATATCGAGGCGCCGACGGCGTGGCTCGCGGCCTACGACCCGGTGAGCTTCAATTCGATCGTCGTCTTCGACGACATGGCGGGCGAGGCGGACTTCTGCTCCGAGACGACGCCGGTCGATCGCGATTTCGCCGAGCGCCAGATCGATATCCTGGCGCGGGTCCATGGTCGCTTCTACGAGGCGGTGGAGCTCGATACGTCGCTGGCGATCCTGCCGAGCTGGTATCGACGCTTCCACAACCTCGCCGCCTTCCATCTCGAGGAATCCTGCGCCGCGGGCGTGCTTGCGGCGGAAGCGCTGCTGCCGCCGGCGCTGTTCGCGCGACGCGACGAGATCTGGCCCGCGACACTACGCTCGCTCAAGCTGCTGCGCGATCTGCCCCGGACCCTGTGTCACGGGGATGTCCATCTCAAGAACTGGTACGTACGCGACGACGGCCGCATCGGCTTGGGCGATTGGGGCGTCGCGCATATCGGCCATTGGTCGCGCGACCTCGCCTACACGATCAGCACCGCGCTGACCGTCGCCGATCGGCGCGCCTGGGAACGCGACCTGATCGCCTATTATCTCGATCGTCTCGCGCGCGAGGGCGTGCCGAAGGTGTCGTTCGACGAGGCGCTGCTGCGCTATCGGCAGGCGCTGCTCACCGCCTTCGCGTTCTGGACGCTGACGCTCAAGCCCACGCCCGACTTCCCCGACATGCAGCCGGAAGCGACCGCGCGAATCTTCGTCGAGCGCATCGGCCACGCCATTGCCGACCTGGATGCGCTCGACGCGATATGAACGCTCAGCCCATCACGTAGATCGACTTCGTCTCCTGATAGGCGCCGATCGCCTCGGGCCCGAACTCGCGGCCCATGCCGCTCGCCTTGATCCCGCCGAACGGGGCGCCGAGCGACGGCATGTAGCCGTTGATGCCGACCGTTCCGCTGCGCACCTTGCGTGCGACATCCAGCGCGCGGTCGCCGTCCCCGCTCCACACCGATCCGCCCAGACCGAACGGGCTGTCGTTCGCGATGCGGACCGCGTCGGCATCGTCGCTATAGGCGATAACCGAGAGCACCGGCCCGAAGATCTCCTCCTGCGCGATCGTCGCGGAGTTATCGACATCGGCGAACAGCGTCGGCTCGACGAACCATCCGCGATTGGTGTCCTTGGGCCGGCCACCGCCGGCGACGAGCTTCGCCTCGCTCTTGCCCCTGGCGATATAGCCCTCGACGCGGTCGCGATGCGCCGACGATGCCATCGGCCCGACCTGCGTCTCGGGGCTCATCGCATCGCCGACCTTGAGCGAGGCCATCAGGCTGGCAAGCCCGTCTACGACCTCGCCATAGCGGCTCCGCGGCGCGAGGATCCGCGTGGCGTTGTAGCAGGTCTGGCCGTTGTTGAGCATCGACACCATCGGCACGGCGGGCAGGAAGGCGTTGAGGTCGGTGTCGTCGAGCAGGATCGCTGCGGATTTACCGCCGAGTTCCAGCGTCACCGGACGCAGCATCTCGCCGCAGGTCGCCGCGATCTTGCGGCCGGCGCCCGTCGAGCCGGTGAACGCGACCTTGTCGACGCCGGGGTGCGAGACGAGATAGGCGCCGACATCGCGGTCGGCCGCGACCCAGTTGAGCACGCCGGGGGGCACGCCGGCCTCCAGCGCGGCCTCGGCCACGACATAGCTGTCGAGGACGGTGCCGGGCGACGGCTTGATTACCATCGTGCATCCCGCGACCATCGCGGGCGCGATCTTGCTCATCGCCAGCGTGACCGGGAAGTTCCACGGCACGATCGCCGCGGCGACGCCGATGGCGCTGCGCTCGACCAGCGTCTCCTTGCCCATTTGCGATGGCCGTCGATCGGGATCCGCCGAAACCTCCGCCAGTCCCGAATAATAGTGCAGCAGGCCGAGCGGGAACTGGGCTTCGAGCTGCAGACTCAGCGAGATCGGCATTCCGTTCTGCAGGCTGACCGCCTGGGCGATCTGTTCGCCGCGCGAGGCGAGCGCGCCCATGAAGCGCTGCATCACCGCCGCGCGCTCGGCAGGCGTCCGTTGCGGCCAGCCCGAATGATCGAAGGCATAACGCGCGGCCGCCACCGCCGCATCGATGTCCGCGTTTTCGGCCTCCGGCACCCGCGCGATCACCTCGCCCGTCGATGCGCCGACGATCTCGAACGTGCGTGACGAGGAGGGTTTGACCCATTCGTTGCCGATGAAGAACGCGTCACGATCCATGTTCATATCTCTCTCCTCAACGCCGCGCGTCCTCGCGCCGGCTCCCAATGCACAGAAACGATCGCGCGCCGCCGCTGCCGCGGATCAGTCCGGCTCCGGCGCCTTCCGGACCGGGACCGATGCGATCCCCGTGTCCGCGAAACAGCGGCACGGACTTACTCGTAAAGCAGTTGACATATGCGCTCCGTATCGTATTTCACGTATCAGCGTCACGTAAAAACGTAAGACGAAAAAAGGGGAGGATGTATGGGGAAATCATTTGCCGTCGGCGTGTGCGTTGCCGCGCTTTCATCCGTGTCCGGAGCCGCCCTGGCCCAGACCACGCCTGCCGACTCGTCCGCACCCGCGGCGGTCCAGGCGCAGCCGACCCAGGTGCCATCGAACATGTCCGTCGGGGTGCAGGCCACGACGCCCGCGAACACGACCGATGTCGCGACCAACGAGCCGCAGCGCGGCCTGGAAGAGATCATCGTGACCGCCACGCGGCGTTCCGAGAATCTTCAGAACGTGCCGGTCGCGGTGTCCGCGATCCCGCAGTCGCAGCTCACCAAGCAGGGCGTCTTCAACACGTCCGACCTCAATCACGCGCTGCCCAACCTCCAGGTCTCCTCGCCCTACGGCCAGCAGCAGCCGAACTTCTCGATCCGCGGCGTCGGCGTCGGTACCGAATTCAACGCCAACGCGGCGTCCCCGGTCGGCGTCTATGTCGACGAGGTCTATCAGACCTTCCGCTCGTCACACGGCCAGCAGCTGTACGACCTCAACCAGATCGAGGTCGTGCGCGGCCCGCAGGGCACGCTCTACGGCCGCAACACGACGGGCGGCGCGATCAACTTCATCACGCGCTCACCCGAACTGCATGGCGAGAACGGCTACATCACCGCGGGCTATGGCAGCTATCATCGCTTCGCGACCGAGGGCGCGGTGGAGGTGACACCGATCGAGGATGTCCTGGGTATCCGTCTCGCCGTGACCTACGAGGATTCGGATCCCTATCTGCACAACGTCCTGCCGGCGGGGCTCAACACGTCGGTCGCGGGCGGTGCCTCGGGCCTCAACAAGGATACCGGGCGGTCGCCGGGCGGAAACAAGAATTACGGCATTCGCGGTACCATCCGGTTCAAGCCGACGCCCGATATCGACCTGAGCTTCAAAGCCTATGCGGGCGAATCGGACGGCAATACCGAGGCCCCGATCCCGACCGGCAGCTCGAAGAGCAGCGACGTCATCAGCTATACCAACCCCAACTTCCTTCTGGCCCCCATCTTCCAGGCGCTCGCCCCGACGGGACTGGTCCCGGCCAGCTACAGCCAGTCCGGCGCCGGGCTGAGTTCGCGTCAGCTCCAGCTCGATACCGACGGACGAGCGCTCTCGAACGCCTCCGGTGTGGTGTTCAACGCCAAGATCCGGCTGAACGACGATCTGCGCTTCATCTCGGTCACCGACTATGACGATGGCCGCTATCTCCAATCGTCGACCGACTGCGACGGCACGCCGCTGCGACTGTGTGCGCTGGGCTACGAATCGCGCTTCCATGCCTTCAACCAGGATGCGCGACTGGATTTCACGCATGACAAGTTCAAGCTGATCGTCGGCGGCTATTACGGCCACGACGCGCTCGTCACCGACAATCATCCCGACTTCTTCAACTTCCTCAGTGATGTCGATGCGGCGGTCGGGCTGCCGGCGAGCTATTTCAACCCGGGCGGCAATCTCGGCGCGGCGCTTCCGGCCGGCTCGCTGCCGACCGGCATCAGGGCGACGCAGCATTTCCGGCAGGTCCGCACGTCCATCGCCGGATATGGCGAGGGCAGCTACCAGATCACGCCGACGATCAAGCTGACGCTCGGTGGCCGCTACACCAAGGACACCAACAAGTTCGAGGACGGCCTCACCACCTATTACGACGATGCCGGCACCGCGCGCCTGCTCACCGTTTCGGACTTCCAGCAGAACGGTACCTATGCACCCTATTTCCTGCAGCCGGTCTATACCCCGACCGGTCAACTCGCCATCCCGTCCTCGGCGAGCCTCGGCTATGCACTGCCGGGCGGCCTGAACCGCGAGGGCAAGTCGGGGCGTTTCTCCGGTCGCGCCATCCTCGACTGGAAGCCGACCGATACCACCCTGCTCTATGCGAGCTTCAGCCGCGGCTATCGCGCCGGCACGTTCAACGGCCTCGCCTATGGCAGCGCCAACCAGGACTATTTCGTGAAGCCGGAAACGGTGAATGCGTACGAGTTCGGCTTCAAGACGCGGTTCCTCGATAATCGCCTGCAGTTCAACGGCTCGTTCTTCTACTATGATTACAAAGGCCAGCAGGGGCAGGTGGTGGATGCCACCGCCACCGCGAACCTGGTCTCGCTGGACGGCACGCTCAAGGGGTTCGAGCTCGACCTGCAATACGCACCCACGCAGCGACTGCGGTTCGGCGCGTCGTTCGGGTATATCGACTCGGCCTATGCGAAGGGCCAGTGTCCGGCGGACGCCAACCTCATTCCGAAGTTTCCGGCGCAGCTCGGCAGTTGCGTGGTGTCCTCGGGTGGTCCGGTCAGCGTCGCCGGGAACCCTTTCCCCTATGCGGCCAAGGAGTCGGCGAACGCCTCGATCGATTGGGATGTCGCGGACTTCGGCACCGGCAAGCTCAACCTGCATGTCGATGGCAACTATACCGGCAAGTTCTACTACGACTCGTTCGAGGACTATAGTCGTGGGCCGCTGCCGGCGGTGGCGTCAGGCAAGTTCGCCAACGGATCGGGTAACTACGTCATCGGAAACGCTCGCGTGAGCTATACGATGGGCCGGTACTCCATCGCCGGCTTCGTCAAGAACTTCACCAACAAGACCTATTATCCGTTCGGCATCTCGCTCGAGAACCTGTTCGGCGACGGGTATCGCGTGCGCGCCGAACCGCGGACTTTTGGTGGCGAGGCGACGTTCAAGTTCTAGTCAATGGCGGCCGCACGGGCGGAGGGGACACCCTCCGCCCGCTCCGGTGCCGAGTTCGGGAGAGTGGCATGGTTTTCGACGGCGCGACGCTGGCGCGTGACAGCCTGGGTGTCGCAGCGATCCACGACGATCGCCACGCTCTGCCCGACTCTCCGAACGCGCGTGAATCGATCCCGATGATGATCAACGATCCCGACGCCGGGGTCGCGGGCTTCGCCTATACCTGGGTGACCGGCGCGAGCGAGGCCGGTGCCATCCTCGCGCTGTTCGGGCCCGGGGTTGGCAACCAGCCGGTCATCGACGCGCTGGCGGATCGGCCGGTCCCGCGCGACATGGGCTTCGGCGACTGGCGCATCGACGGTTTCACGATGCAGAACGACCTGAAGTTCGATCAGGCCCGGCTCGGCTGGAACTCGCCGAAGGCGAAGCTCGACCTGACATTCGAGGCGTTTCATCCGCCCTATGCCTATGGCGCGCACGAGGACGGTTGCCCGTCCTATACCGCGACCGACCGGATCGAGCAGAGCGGGACGCTGAAGGGCACGATCGAGGTCGCCGGCAAGACCTTCGCCTATGACGGTTTCGGCCACCGCGATCATAGCTGGGGCACGCGCGAATGGGGCGCCTTCCAGCATTACAACTGGTTCGAGGGCCAGGCGGCGGACGGCACCGCCGTCCATTTCTGGCGCTTCATCGCGCTGGGCCAGGTCAATCTGCGCGGCTACGTCTTCAAGGACGGCCTGCTCGCCGAGATCACCGATCTCGCCCTCGAGGTCACCTTTGACGACGCATTGTGGCAACGGACCGTCGCCGCGACGATCACCGACGAGGCCGGCCGCCGAACGGTGGTGAAGGCGGAATTCTATGCGCATTACGCGCTGGTGCCGAGCCCGCTGCTGACGCTGCGCGAGGGCGCGGCGCGCGCGACCTATGACGGCAAGCCCGGGATCGGCTGGATGGAGGTCGCATGGCCGCCCGCCTATCTCGACCATGTCGCCGCCCATGCGCCCTACTGACACGATGCGCGTGGCGTAGACCCATGGCCGATCTGCCCGAGATGGAGCGCGCCTATGCGCGGCTGATGGACCGCCGGGTGGCGGATCGCGCGCTACCCGCCTATTCGGCGCGCGACACCGCCGAAGTCGCCGAGACTCTGCGCCGCTTCTTCGCGCACGAACGACCCGGCAGCCTCGTCGCCGACGTTCGCCGCATGGGCGGGGGCGCCTCCAAGGAGCAGTTCTTCTTCACGCTCACCGGCGCCGACGGGGTCTCGCACGGCTATGTCATGCGGATGGACCCGCTCGCCGGGATCAACGAGACCGATCGGCGGCGCGAATATGAGGTGTTGAACGCGATGCAGGGGCTGGTTCCCGCGCCGCGACCGGTGTGGCTCGATCCCGACGGCGAGCGGTTCGGACAGCCCGCCGTCATCATGGAATTCGTCGCGGGCGTGACCAAGCCGAGCGACGGCTCGCACAAGGTCAGCGGCCTCGGCACCGCGCTCGGGGACCGGCTGCGTGGCCTGCTCAGGCAGCCGTTCCTCGATCATCTCGTCGCGATCCACGGCGTCGACTGGCGCACTGCCGATCTGCCCAGCTACCAGGCGCCGACCGGGGACGCCAAGCAGGCGGCGCGCTGGTCGTTCAACTATTGGAAGGCGATCTGGGAAATCGCCAAGGCCGAGGAGCGGCCGATCTTCTCGCTGGTGACGCGGTGGCTGGGCGAGAACCTGCCGGATTGCGCGGAGCTGGTGCTGACGCACGGCGATTACCGGACGGGCAATTATCTCTTCGACGAGGATGCCGGACGGATCACCGCGATCCTCGACTGGGAGCTGGCGCGGATCGGCGACTATCACGAGGATCTCGCCTGGGTGCTGATGCAGCTGTTCGGCGTGATCGAGAACGACACGTTCCGCGCTTCGGACCTCTACGAACGCGAGGATTTCATCACGGCGTACGAGCACGCCTCCGGACGCAAGGTCGATCGCCGGGTGCTGCATTATTATGATCTGATGGCGTCGTGGAAATGCTACATCATCATCGCGAGCGGGCTGCAGGTGGCGCGCGATCAGCACAATCACCAGGACGTGCTGATGACGTTCCTCGCCGCTGCCGGAGTCGTCTTCGCGGGCGATTTCTGCAGGTTGCTGCCGATCGGAGACGCGGCATGACCCCCTCGGTCGACGAGCGACTGGCGAGTATCGTGCGTGCGCTGACCGACGTCGTGCTGCCCGCGCTGCCGTCCGAAGCCGGGCTCGCCAAGGAGCAGGTCCAGCTGGCGCTCGGCCACATCCAGATCCTGCGTGCCCAGATCGATGCCATCCCGGCCTTCGAGGCCGAGGAGCTCGCCGACGCCATGGCCCTGGCGGAGCGGCTGATCGCGATCCGGGGGGCCGACGGGGCGGCCCTCGACGGCGCCCTGAACGCGGCGCGGACAGCGCGAACCCCGGCGGCGATCCGCGCCGCGCGCATCGCCATCAACGCGTCGATCCATGACGTGATCGTCTCGGCCCCCGCCAATCCGGCGGTCGAGCAGGCCGTCCTTCTGGCGGAGACGGCGCGGACCGAAAAGGATCGCGCGTGGTTCGCGCCGTTCGGCTTCGATCCCGCCCCGCCAAGCCCCCGAACCTGATCGAATACCCC
>CAZZZX010000062.1:8522-10163 GCA_964658585.1 uncultured Novosphingobium sp. | reverse complement strand
GCCGGCGACCGCGATGAACTCCTCGGGGTCGTTGTCGGTGTCGAGCACGTTGATGTCGTCGCGATAGGCGCCATCACCCTCGACGCCGATGCCGCCGACCAGCACGCCGTTCTTGTAGAGAGGGATGCCGCCGGGATCCGCGGAGAGGCCGAGCGGCGAGCGCTTGGGGCCGATCAGCGCCGCCGCGCCACCGGTCGCGGAGTAACGCGGGCTGAGATCCGAGCAGGGGAGCGAACTGAACTGAACGCCGAAGAGCGGACCGCTCTCCAGCCCCACCGTCGATGGTCCGGGCGGGAAATGCTCCTGCACGATCTCGGATGCCGTGCGCGTCGTGAATGCATTGCCCCCGGACGACAAATAGGACGCCGTCACCGCCTTGGCGATCGAGGCGGCGGCGGAGGGCACGTCGAGCCCCTGGAAATCATGCGTGTTGGTGATCAGCGTCGGGATCACCTTCGGTTTGCTGCCCGAGCTATCGACGAACGCGTAGTGATCGTCGATGTGCGTGAAGGTCGGCGCGAACGTCATGCGGTAGTTGGCGAGCACGTTGCCGACGCGATCGGTGACGGTGATGAACGACGGCAGGTTGCGCGCCTGCGCCTCGGCGATCGCCTGTGCGAGGATCTGGCTTACGTCCGCGACGCTGAGCGACACCTGCGCGGGAACCGCGAACACCGCGGTGGTGACGGGCGTGGTCGGATTGGTCGCGGCCTGGTTCGCCGCGCCGCTGCCACCGCCGCACGACGCGAGCATCAACGCGGCAGCGGCAAGCGCACCGATCGTGCGGCGGGCGATCCCGCGTTGCGTCCTCATCGCCGCGTCCCGGCGATCGCCCGCGTCGCCTGCGCGATCGCGACGCGGAAGACGGCGGGCTGATAGGCGTTGGGCTCCTTGACCGCGGCATAGGCGCGGTCGATCGACGGGCGGATCGCGGCCGCCTCGCCCTTCGACACGCTGCCCGCATCGGTAAGCGAGGCGAGCAGCGAATCGATCCCCATCACCGCCTGTACGCTGCCCTCGTAATCGGTGAAGCGCGGCGTGCTGGTCGCATCCCCGAGCGCCGCCACCATCGCATAGGCTTCGCCCGCGGCGACGCCGCGCGAGAAGCGGTCGGCGAGCGCGTCGGCGTCCGCACGCAGCCGCGCCGCGGCGGCGACCGCGGGCGCGCGGCCCTGGGTCAGCGCGACATGGAAGGCGCGTGAATCCGCATCGAAGCTGCGCGCGAGTTCGGGCACGGCGACGCGGGCGGCGGCGGCGAGCATGATCATGTTCTCGTCCTGGAAAGGCGGCGTGCCGGGCGGGACCGGGCGCGAGACGTTGGTCGGCGCGCTCGGGCGATAGTCCGGGCCGTCATAGATGCGGCGATGGCAGCTCTGGCAGTCGAAGAAGTAGAATTCGGGGAAGGCGCCTTCCTGGCCGCGTGCGGGATTGGCGTAGAGCGCCAGGCTGCGGGTCAGCGCGCTCGCCTGGCCGACCGCCCAGAGCGTCGCCGCGCTCGGCGTCTGGACGCGCCGGGCGAAGTCGGCGTCCTCGTTCCAGTGCTTCTCGAGCGTCGAGAACAGGTCGAGCTCGAACGAGATGCGCGGATGCCCTGCCGCCATGATGCGGTGATCGACGAACTGGCCGGCCCGGGCGCTGCCA
>CAZZZX010000062.1:0-8512 GCA_964658585.1 uncultured Novosphingobium sp. | reverse complement strand
TGCCGTGCCAGGGGCGCCGCCACCAGTTTCAACCGCGCGCGCGGCCGGTCGAGCGGGGTCATCCCGCGTGCGATATTCTCGGCATGGGTGGCGCCCATCGCGTAGTGGCTGGCGAGCCAGCCCTGCGCGCCGCCATGGCAGGATTCGCAGCTCACCCCGTCCGATTTGTGGAAGCCGGTGCCGCCCGACATGGTGTCCGAATGGCAGCCCAGACATTCGGGCGAGGATTGCGGATCGCCGATACCGAGCCTGGCGGCGATCGCCCGGCCGCGCGGCGCGCCGAGCACGCGCCAGGCGCGACTATGCGCGCCGGCCGGCGAGCTGTCGTCCTGCCAGATGCGGATTTCGTCCTGGCGCACCACCGCGCCGGTCGGCTCGGAGCGGCCATGACAGGTCGAGCCCGCGCAACTGCCGACGCCCAGATGCGGGGAGCTGCCGCGCACCACGATCGGGTCGGCGGTACGCGCCACACCCGGGCGGAAAACGAACAGGACGGCGAGCGCGAGCAGAGCTGCGACGACGGCGAATGCGCCCAGGCGGCGCTTCCCCCTAGCGGCAATGATCGCGCGCGTGCCCCCCACCCGTCGCTTCCCCTTATTCGCCCGACGGTCCCCACCGTTACGGACGCCCGTTGATCCGATCCGACTCTCGAAAAGTCAACTCGCTTGCGCCGAAGTCATGACCGCGCCGTAGTGCGATCCGTGACTTCGACTGCTACGCAACAGGTACGACGTCGGGCCGCCAAGACGCGACACGGCCCGAACGGTGATAGCGGCATTAGCCGGTGCCGCAACAATCGATAACCGCGCTGCGACGAACCCGCGCTTCAGCGGCGACGGATCACCAGATTGCGGATCTCGGTCATGTCCTCCATGGCGAAGCGCACGCCCTCGCGGCCGAGCCCCGAATCCTTCACCCCGCCATAAGGCATGTTGTCGACCCGGTAGCTCGGCACGTCGTTGACCACCACGCCGCCGACATCGAGCGCGTCCCACGCATCGAGCACCTGGAAGATGTCGCGCGTGAAGATGCCCGCCTGCAGCCCGAACTTGCTGTCGTTGACGATGTTCAGCGCCTCGGCCCAGGTCGAGAAGCGCATGAGGAACGCGACCGGGCCGAACGCCTCCTCGATATTGAGCTTGGTGTCGCGGCCGACGCCCTCGAGCAGCGTCGCCTCCAGCATCGCGCCTTCGCGCTTGCCGCCGCACAGCAGGGTCGCGCCGCCGGCGACGGCCTCCTGGACCCAGCGGTCGAGCCGCTCGGCTTCCTTGACGTCGATCATCGGACCGATGAAGGTCTTCTCGTCGTGCGGGTCGCCCGCGATCAGCGTGCGCGTCTTGGCGACGAGCTTGTCGCGGAACGTCGCATAGACGCTGTCGTGGACGACGATGCGCTGGACGCCGATGCACGACTGGCCCGACTGGTAGAAGGCGCCGAACACGGTGCGCGCGACCGCATCGTCGAGATCGGCATCCTTGTCGATGACCACCGCGGCATTGCCGCCGAGTTCCAGCACGACCTTCTTCTTGCCCGCCTTGGCCTTGAGCGCCCAGCCGACCTCGGGACTGCCGGTGAACGACAGGAGCTTGAGCCGGTCGTCCTCGGTAAACAGGTCGGCGCCGTCGCGGCTGGCGGGCAGGATCGAGAAGGCGCCCCTGGGCAGATCGGTCTCGGCGAGCACCTCGCCCATGATGATCGCGCCCAGCGGCGTGCGGCTCGCGGGCTTCATCACGAACGGGCAGCCGACCGCGAGTGCGGGGGCGACCTTGTGCGCCGCGAGGTTGAGCGGGAAGTTGAACGGCGAGATGAAGCTGCACGGCCCGATCGGCACGCGCTTCCAGATGCCCATATAGCCCTTGGCGCGCGGCGCGATGTCGAGCGGCTGGACCTCGCCCGTCATCCGCACGCTCTCCTCGGCGGCGATCCGGAAGGTGTCGATCAGCCGGCCGACCTCGCCGCGCGAATCGTTGATCGGCTTGCCCGCCTCGATGCACAGCGCATAGGCCAACTCGTCCTTGCGCTCGGTGAAGCGGTCGACGCAGTGCTGGAGCACCGCCTGACGCTCGTAGGCGGGCATCTTCGCCATCGGCTCCGCCGCCTCGACCGCGGCCGCGATCCCCGCGTCGATCGTCGCGGCATCCGCCACCGCGACGCGTGTCGCCACCTTGCCGGTGAACTTGTCGGTGACCGCGAGATCGGTGTTGGGCTGCCGCGCCTCGTTGGCGAGGTAGAGGGGATATTCGGATTTGAGTTTCATCATCGTCCTCCGGCCCGTTCGGGCTGAGCGAAGTCGAAGCCCCCGCCGAATGCGATAGGCACTTCGACTTCGCTCAGTGCGAACGGCAGCTGGGTTTGGCAAGCGCTCTCACAGCGCCGCCGACAATTCCTTGATCTCGTGATTGAGGATCCGATCGTTGTCGGCATAGTCGACCGGACAGTCGATCAGGTGGACGCCCTCGCTGTTCAGGCACTGCGCGAGCAGCTCGGGCAGATGCGCCGCGCTCTCGACGCGATGACCGTGCGCGCCGTAAGCCTCGGCATATTTGACGAAATCGGGGTTGCCGTAGCCCAGCCCCCAATCCTTGAAGCCCATGTTCGCCTGCTTCCAGCGGATCATGCCGTAGCTGTTGTCGTTGAGGATCAGCACGGTGATGTTGAGCCCGAGCCGGACCGCGGTCTCCATCTCCTGGCTGTTCATCATGAAGCCGCCGTCGCCGCAGATCGCCATCACCTTGCGCTCCGGATAGACCATCGCCGACGCCATCGCGGAGGGCAGCCCCGCGCCCATCGTGGCGAGCGCGTTGTCGAGCAGCACGGTGTTCTGCCGCCGCGCCGGATAGCCGCGCGCGAACCAGATCTTGTAGACGCCGTTGTCGAGACAGACGATGCCGTCGTCGGGCATCGCCTCGCGGACCTTGCGGACCAGATAGGGCGGGAAGATCGGGAAGCGCGCGTCGCCGTCGAGCGTCGCGCTATGCGCGAGCTCGGCCTGGTGCGCGGCGAGCATCGGGGCGAAGTCCCATGCCGGCGACGGCACGATCGCCTCCTTGATCTGCCAGATCGCGTTGGCGATGTCGCCGATCACCTCGATCTCGGGGAAATACACCGGATCGACCTCGGCGGTCTTCATCGAGACGTGGATCACCGGTGTGCCGCCGGTGCGCATGAAGAAGGGCGGCTTCTCGATCACGTCGTGGCCGACATTGACGATCAGGTCCGCCCCGCCGATCGCCTTGTGGACGAAATCGCCCGCCGACAGCGCCGCGCAGCCGACGAAGCGCGGATGCGTCTCGTCGATCACGCCCTTGCCGAGCTGGGTGGTGGCGAACGGGATGCCGGTCTTCTCGACCAGTTCGAGCAGCATCTTGCCGGTCAGCTTGCGGTTGGCGCCCGCGCCGATGACGAGGATCGGCGCGCTGGCCGCCTCGAGCCGCCTGACCGCGGCGGCCACCGCCTTGATCTCGGCCGACGGGCGGCGCGCGACGCTCGGCGCGATCGGCAGGCTGTCGGTCTGCTCGTCGGCGACGTCCTCGGGAAATTCGAGATGCGTCGCGCCGGGCTTCTCCTCCTCGGCGAGCCGGTACGCCTCGCGCACGCGGCTGGGGATGTTGTCGGCCGACGCGAGCTGGTGCGTGTATTTGGTGATCGGGCGCATCATGTCGACCACGTCGAGGATCTGGAAGCGGCCCTGCTTGGATTTCTTGATCGGCTTCTGACCGGTCACCATCAGGATCGGCATCCCGCCCAGTTGCGCGTAGGCGGCGGCGGTGACGAGATTGGTCGCGCCCGGCCCGAGCGTCGCCAGGCACACCCCGGTACGCCCGGTATGGCGTCCGTAGGTCGCCGCCATGAAGCCGGCGCCCTGTTCGTGGCGGGTGAGGATCAGCTTGATCTGCGTCGAGCGGCTGAGCGAGTCCAACAGGTCCAGATTTTCCTCGCCAGGAACGCCGAAGATGTATTCGCAGCCCTCGCGCTCGAGGCATTGCACGAACAGATCCGACGCCTTCGTCATCCTCAAAGCCCCCCTGTCGAGCCGGTTCTCCCCGCCCGGCGGCGCTCCCATGCGCCCGTTTCGTCGCTGCGGGAAGAGCCCTTGTCGCACGCCTGCGGCGACTGGATGGTTTCTGCTGTCAACCGATACGCCGCTTCGGCGGGGGCAGTTCCGCCGTTGCGCAGGAGGGGGATTCCATGGCCGTCAGCGAGCATGTCGATCTGTCGCGTTTCATCGCGGGCGTGAAGAAACGCAACCCGGGCCAGCCCGAGTTCGTCCAGGCGGTCCAGGAGGTCGCGCAGGACATCTTCGAGTTCATGCAGGACAAGGAGGTCTACCACTCCGAGCAGATCCTGCGGCGCATCGCCGAGCCCGACCGCGTGATCTCGTTCCGCGTCTGCTGGGAGGACGACAACGGCAACGTGCGCGTCCAGCGCGGCTGGCGCGTCCAGAACAACAACGCGATCGGGCCGTACAAGGGCGGCATCCGGTTCCACCCCTCGGTCACCGAAAGCGTGCTCAAGTTTCTCGCCTTCGAGCAGACCTTCAAGAATTCGCTGACCGGGCTGCCGATGGGCGGCGGCAAGGGCGGCTCCAACTTCAATCCCAAGGGCAAGAGCGACCGCGAGGTGATGCGCTTCTGCCAGAGCTTCATGACCGAGCTCTATCGGCACGTCGGCGCGGACGTCGACGTGCCGGCGGGCGACATCGGCGTCGGCGGCCGCGAGATCGGCTATATGTTCGGCCAGTACAAGCGCATCACCAACCAGTTCACCGGCGTGCTGACGGGCAAGGGCCTCGAATATGGCGGCTCGCTGATCCGCCCCGAGGCGACCGGCTATGGCGCGGTCTATTTCCTCGCCAACATGCTCAAGACCAGGGGGCAGGATCTGGTCGGCAAGACCGCCGTCGTCTCGGGCTCGGGCAATGTCGCGACGCACGCCGCCGAGAAGCTGACCCAGCTCGGCGCCAAGGTGCTGACGCTCAGCGATTCGGGCGGCTTCGTCCATGATCCCGACGGCTTCACGCAGGAGAAGATCGACTGGGTGAAGGCGCACAAGACCAGGCGCCGCGGCCGCATCCAGGACTATATGCTCGAGTTCAAGGGCGCGAGCTTTTCCGAGGGCAAGACGCCATGGGGCGTCCCGTGCGACGTGGCGCTGCCGTGCGCGACGCAGAACGAGCTGCTCGGCGACGACGCGCGGCTGCTCGTCAAGAATGGCTGCATCGCGGTCTCCGAAGGCGCCAACATGCCCACCGATCTCGAAGGCGTTCACGTCTTCAAGGAGGCGCGCATCCTCTACGCACCGGGCAAGGCGGCTAATGCCGGCGGCGTCGCGGTGTCGGGTCTGGAGATGAGCCAGAATTCGGAGCGGCGCAGCTGGAAGGAGGCCGAGCTCCAGCAGCTGCTGCTCGACATCATGGCGGGCATCCACCAGTCCTGCCTCGCGCATGGCCGCGTCTCGGACGATTATGTCGACTATGTGAAGGGCGCCAACATCGCGGGCTTCAAGAAGGTCGCGGACGCGATGCTGGCATACGGCGTGATCTGAGAGAGCGATGTCGATGCAATCGCGGACGGGGAGACACCTCTCCCCGCTCGCTTCGAGACCGTGGAGAACCCTTCTCGGCCGCCGCATCGCGACGAACTCGAAGCGAGCGGGCGGAGGCGCCTAGCCGAGCTGGCCGTGAACACTCGCCCGGAGCGCGACGGAGGCGAGCGCCGCGGCGCCGGTTGCCACCAGCGCGATCCGCAACCGTCGCCCCGGCACCTCACGGCACGCCGCCAGGTGCGCGGCGGCGAGCAGCGTCGCGACGATCAGCCAGAGATGGTAGCGCAGATCGGAGGCGATGCTCACCACTGCGAAGCTCGCGGTCTGGACGATGCCCGAGCCGGCGAGCGCAAGGCCGAGCGTCCGCGCGGGCTGGAGCGGCGCCCCGGCGAACGTCCAGAACAGGCCGCAGGCCAGCACCAGCCATACCGCCGGAACCCCCGCCGGGCTCGCCGCGGTCCAGGCCGCGAGCGGCGCCAGCAGGGCGGCGGCGCGCGTCGCGGGCGCGCCGACCCCGGCCGGATTGGCGAGCGATGTCGCGGGCCCGGTCGCCAGCCGCTCGTCGGCGGGCGCGACGATGCGCAGCGTCGCGTTGAGGTGCGCGAGGCGATGTTCGAGATAGGCGAGCGGGTGGTGCGCGATGAGCGCGATCCACTGTCCCCCGATCGACGGCGCGTCGTCGTCGCGATCGAACGCCAGCCGGCTGGCGATCGTCCCGCATTTCGTCGGATCGCCGAGCGAATCCCAGAAGAACGGGGTGTAGCAACGCCGCGCCTCGGCATCCGTCCACACCGCAGGCGGCAGCCCGGGCAGCGTCGCGAGATGCGCGTGATGCGCGATGCCCGCCATGTCGAACAGCGGCAGGGTGCGTTCGACATCGCTGCGTTCGGCACCGAACAGACGATGGTCGATCGGCCCCGACACCGCGATCACCGCAAGGCAGGCGACGCCGAGCAGCAGTGCGCGCACCCACAGCCGCCGCACCCCGCCCCACTCGATCCAGCCGAGCGCGAGCGGTACCACGCTGAACACCGCATTGGCACGCAGCAGCGCGGCATAGCCGAGCAGCACGACGACCAGCGCGACCGACCAGCCGGGCATGTGCGCGCGCGCCAACCGTCCCCACGCGACCAGCCCGCAGGCCGCGACGAGCGCGCCGATCAGCTGGCAGTCCTTGAGCACGCAGACCATCCAGCTCGCCAGCACCGGCATCAGCGGGATCGCCAGCACGGCCCATGCCGCCCTGCCCCCCCCGGCCCGCGCGAGCGCCGCCGCGACGAGGCCGATCCCCGCCCACAGCAGCGTCCATTGCAATGCGAGCATCGGCCCCGTGCCGGGCAGGCCCGCGCCGAGCAGCACCGCCCAGAGCCGCGCCATCACCGGCGGATGCCAGTCGTCGTAGCTCGCGCTGGTCGCCTGGGTGTATTGCGAGACGGTGTCGTACGTCGCGACGCCGGGCCAGAGCGCGGCGATGCAGGCGAGCGCGAGCAGCGTGGCGGCGATCGCCGGGGGAGCGGGACGGACGAGGCGCATCCGGCCGAGCGTAGAGCGCGGGGAGGACGGCGTCATCCCTCGCCCTCAGCGCTGCGCGACGTCCACACATCGCTGCCGGGAGTAGCGCCGGAGCGGCGCTCTGTCCTAGACAGCTCCCGATGGACAGGCGCTGGCAGTTCTGGATCGACCGCGGCGGAACCTTCACCGATGTCGTCGCCCGCGCACCCGACGGCGCGATCGCCACCGCCAAGCTGCTGTCCGAGGATCCGACGCGATCCGAGGATGCCGCGGTGGCGGCGATCCGGCAGCTCACCGGGTGCGGCGACGGACCGCTCCCGCAGGCGGACGTGCGCATCGGCACCACGATCGCGACCAACGCGCTGCTCGAACGCGCCGGCGAACCGGTACTGCTCGCGATCACGCGCGGCTTCGGCGACGCGCTGACGATCGGGACGCAGGATCGCCCCGACATCTTCGCACGCGCGATCCATCGCGCGCCGCCCGTCCATGCCGCGACGATCGAGATCGACGAGCGCGTCGATGCGGACGGCAGCATCCTGGTCCCGCTCGACGAGGCGCGGGCGCGGGCCGGTCTCGCCGCCGCGCGGGCACGCGGGCTCGATGCGATCGCGATCGTCCTGATGCACGGCTATCGCTACCCTGCGCACGAGCGCCGGCTCGCCGAGCTGGCGTCGGAGGCGGGCTTCGCGCAGGTCTCGGCCAGCCACGAGGTCGGCGCGCTCGTCAAGCTGATCGGGCGCGGCGACACGACGGTCGTCGACGCCTATCTCTCGCCGGTGCTGCGCCGCTACGTCGAGGGATTGTCGGCGGCGCTGGGCGAGACGCCGCTGTTCATGCAGTCCAATGGCGGGCTGGCCGACGGGCGGACGTTCCGTGGCAAGGATGCGGTGCTGTCCGGCCCGGCGGGCGGCATCGTCGGCATGGCGCGGACCGCCGCGCAGGCCGGGTTCGATCGCGTGATCGGTTTCGACATGGGCGGCACCTCGACCGACGTCTCGCTCTATGCCGGCGCCTACGAACGCGACAGCGAGACGATCGTCGCGGGTGCCCGAATCCGCGCGCCGATGCTGCGCATCCACACCGTCGCGGCGGGCGGCGGATCGATCTGCCGGTATGACGGCGGCCGCCTGACGGTCGGTCCGCAGAGCGCGGGCGCGGTGCCGGGGCCAGCCTGCTACGGCCGCGGCGGGCCGGCGACGGTGACCGACTGCAACCTCGTGCTCGGCAAGCTCCAGCCCGATTTCTTCCCGTGCCTGTTCGGGCCGGACGGCGACGCGCCGCTCGATCGCGACGCCGCGACCGCGCGGATCGCGGCGCTGGCGCAGAGGGCGGGCATGACCCCCGACGAGGTGGCGGAAGGGCTGGTGGCGATCGCGGTGGCCGACATGGCGAATGCGATCAAGACGGTCTCGGTCGCGCGCGGCCCCGACGCGACCCGCTTCGTGCTCGCCTG
>CAZZZX010000061.1:0-10167 GCA_964658585.1 uncultured Novosphingobium sp. | reverse complement strand
ACCGCCAGGCCAGCACCGGCGGGACCTATGCCTGGGAGGTGCTCGACGACGGGCGAGACAGCGCGGTCGCGACACGCGGCACCGCCCGGGTAACCGACCCGTTGCTGGCGCTCGATCTAGCCCTGGCCGGGGTAGGCATCGCCTATCTGTTCGAGCCGCTGGTGCGCAGGCACATCCGGGAGGGTGCGTTGCGCTGGCTGCTGCCCGACAGCGCGATAGAGGAACCGGGGCTATTCCTGTATTTCCCGAGACGCGCGAGCGAGGCGCCCAAGCTGCGCGCCTTCATCGACGCGGCGAGGCTGCCGACGCCGCGTAAGTAGCGAGCCGCAAGGTCGTAGAGCCGTGAAGCCGGCGATGCGACTTCACGGCTTTCCGGGTCAGTTCACGCTGGCCAGCAGCTTGGCGGCTTTGCCCTCCAGTTCGAGCCTCGCATCTTGGTGCGGCTTGTCGCGGGCGAGCGCCGTGATGCCTTGTACGAAGTCGAAGATCGATTCCGGTGGACGGCCTTCCTCGTCGAGCACCGTCTTGATGACGCGGTCGGTCTCGGCCTTCGAGAAGCCGCGCTTGCGCAGGAAGGTCTCGCGGTCCTCGTCCTTGCGCGCGACGATGGCCTCCCGGGCCGCCCGGATGCCGGCCATGAAGGGGGCCGGCGACGAGGTGGCGAACCGCTCCAGCGCGGGAGCGGCCTGATGCGCGAAGCGGTGGCCGGCGAACTTGGAATGGCGGATCGAGATTTCCTCGAAACCCTCCGCGCCCCAGATGTTGCGGTTCATGCAGACCGCCCGGAGATAAAAGCTAGCCATGCCGAGCGTCTTGGAGCCGACCTCGCTGTTCCAGCAGTAGAAGCCCCGGAAGTAGAGATCGGGATCGCCGTTGGGCAGCCGGCCCGCCTCGATCGGGTGCGCGTCGTCGACCAGGAACAAGAAGACGTCGCGGTCGCTGGCATAGAGGGTCGTGGTGTCTTTGGTCACCTCGACGAATGGGTTGTGGGTCATGGTCGACCAGTCGAGCAGGCCCGGCACCTTCCAGCGTGTGTCGCCCGTGCCGTCGCCGGCGATGCGCATGACGGCCTCGACCAGTTCGTGATCCCAGATGCGGCCGTAGTCGGGGCCGGTGACGGCACGTAGCTCGACGCGACCGTCGTCGGCTTCCAGCGTCTTTACCAGCTCGGCACGATGCGACAGCAGGCCGTGCTGAAGGTTGATGCCGGCGAGCGGAGCCGGCAGCTGGCGCATATAGCTGGCGGGTGCGCCGACCAGGCTGCAGAGCTGGCCGTAGGACCAGTGGGTGGGCGCGACCGGCATGTCCTGGCCGGGCACGATCAACGCGAGGCGTTGCGCGTCGTCGCGGCTGGCTTCCACGCGGAGCGCCTTGGTCTCGACGGTGCGGGCGGTCGCCCGTTCCGAGCGGCTCCTGACCGCGGCATGGAGGGCAGTCAGGGACAGGTAGCGCTCGTCGTCGGGGCGGCTGAACCACTCGGACGAGACGCGGCCGATCCGTTCGCCGCGGCTGATGTCGACCTTGTAGGCGCCCGTGGCAGGAGGCGGTGCGCCCGCCGGATCGGCGAAGCGCGAAGGAAGGGTCTGAAGCATGAGAGATCTCCGGACGGGCTGGCCGGGAGCCTCTCTCTCGGCCCTCAACCCGTCACGGCGACAGCCGCAGCCCTCTCACTCTCGGGGCGTTGCGGGGTGCCCCCGCAGAAGGGGTCGGCCGAGACGACAGGCTCGGTCGCAGGGGAAGACTTTCCCTTCATCGTAACGGTCTCGCCGTCAGGTCTTACCGACCGAAAATGCCCCCGGTTTTCGCAGCGAAGTCAATGCCTACCAAACGGCAGGCGCATGTTGTTGCCGGCTCACCTGGTCATCTTCTCAATCGAAAAGCGAAGTCTTCATCGCGCGGTTCTGGTCCAAGAAATCGCTCGATTCTTTAAAGCAACACGCATTCGATGGTTCACTTGGGAGGACGACATCAAGTCCCCAGCGAGGCGGAAGAAAAGGGGCAGGAAGTCCGGCTGCAGTAGGCCGATATATCTGCTTGATCCGTTTACGCTCCGAGAGACCCATGACCTCAGGATGAGCCACACGCGCATATTTGGAGATTTCGCAAAATAGGTTCTGACAATCGATCGGCTGAAGCCGTCGCCCAAAGAGAGACTGGAATTCGATGTCTAAGCGGCGGAACGACGATTCCTGCTCGTCAGTCACCGCATGGATCACTTCCTCGGGAGTACGGCGGCCGACATCGGAAAAGCACTTGGCAATTCCGTCAAGCGCCCCTGGGCCGGCAACGACGAAGCTACTTTCGTCAAAATCCAGCAGAGTCGAGTAATTGAGGTCGATCGCGTATTGGAACGCGAGAAAGGGTCCGATTCCGGGGCAGCGCAACAGTAATTCGTAGACCGCCGCCAGAGTAGGCGCCTGGGCAACGCGGTCTGGCAACCTGTCGTCCATCATGCTTTCGATGAGGGCGAGATGATTGGCGTGCTTTCGAGCGTGGCCAAAGCCTGGGGATGGCATGATGTAGGCGGCGGAATAAATCCGTTGTCCGGCACTCAGAAGTCTGTCCAAAAGAGCGCTCACTTTGTCGAGGTCCGTGCCTTCGGAGGTCACAGGACCAAGCGCGTCTTCGATCGCCTGCCAGGTCTCGATCCGGTTGAAAATTTTGAACAGCAGCGTGCGGAAAAACAGTTCACGAGGTGCCTGAGACCGCCCGGGCCCATACTGAACTTCGCGGATCAGGTGCTGGCTGACTCTGTCTGTGGCTCTGTAGGCGTTGGTGAAACGATAGGACCGCAGGATCGGATCGTCGGTCCATGGCTCCCGATGATCGGCAAGGCGACGAAAATAGATCGCCTGGCGCTTAGCCGCGAAGTGCCAAAAAGTCTCAAAAACAGGTGTAGGAGTCATAGCGCCTCGTCGTGGTGACCGGACAAGTGCGCGCTACGCTGCCGCGCGAGTCGGCAGCCGGTCGCCGTGTTTGGATTCGCTGAAACCCTACGCGATCCCGCTCACGGTTTGAACGCTTCCATTCCGCAGTCGCGCGATAGCGCATGATCGGCGGCTCCGCGCGGACCTACGGGGAAGGCGAAACTGCCGGCGGCGCCGGCTTCTGGGGTGGTGCGGCTGCGGTTGGCGTGGTCGGCGATGGGGAAGGTGCCGGACTGGCGCCAGCAGAGCTGGTGGGAGGGGGCGGGGCAGCCACCGTCGTTTGGTGGCCGGCACTGCAATCGCGTAAGCCGAAAGTAATGGCGGCGCCGACGAGAAGGCCGGCCGCCCATTTAATGACGGTTTGCTCCCGCTCGACAGCCGTCAACTTGTCCGAGAGTGTCTTCTCCGTCTCGGTAATTTTTGCGTCGAGGCCGGCGAAGGATTGGATTTCACCAGCGATCGGGTTGATGATCTCGCTCGGGATATTTTGATAGCCGACTTTTGGCCCCATCGGTTCGTGATCGCGTAGGTCGGCGAACCAGATGTGGAAGCATTCTTCGCAGTGCTCCAGGTGAACCTCTCCAGGGCCCGCATTGAAAACCGAGAAGACGAGCCGACCAGTGAAGCCGGGGTCGACATGGAACCCAGACACATTTACCAAGCCGCGAAACTTGTATTTTGCGCGAACCGAGATGAAGGCGAGGGCGTCCTCGGGGACGGCAACCGTTTCTTCAGTCAAGAGAAATGCGAACTGCCCAGCCGGGATGACAAAGTCTCGGCCCAGGTCGAGCTTAAGCTTAGTCTTGTTTTTCTGATCACTGCCCGCGCCGGTTGGCGAGACATAGACCTCTGGTCCAATCCGGAGCTTGTATGTGGCGCGATCAAGCCGAGCCTCGTCATAGTCGGAGACGATTTGAGGCAGGCGGCGCTTAAGCTCATTATTACCCCAGAACATCAGCCGCGCTCGCCGCTCAGCGTCGAATGGAAGATGGAACGGGATTCTATAGATCTCAGACGTGCCCTGAAGAGAGCCTGGAGGTCGATCGACCGTAAGGCCGCCTCGGCGAGCACGAGCTTCAGTAGGTCAAGGTTGCTCGCGCGCATCGTCGCCGCGTAGGGCAGGTCCTCCATGTGATCCCAGGACTCACACGCCTTGGCGAGTTTGCCGACGGCCCGTGCGTAGGTTTTCACGAAGCTGAACGGGCCATCTGATCGGCTGTTTAGATCGGTGCTCAACGATCTGCCGAGGCTCTGTAAATCGGCGGATTGCCCGGCCGCAGGTTGGACGGCCTTGCCTAAGTCCTGATTGAGCGCATTTGCGGTGGCGAGGGTGATGATGAATGCGTCGGTCAACACCGCCTCGACGCGGCGATCATCCCCAGCCTCAACGGCGTCGATGAAGTACGCCACATATTTAGCGCCATGAAGCGCCATATGCTTGACCCGGTCCGCAAGCGACAGGTTCAGAATGTCCTTGTGATAGCCTTCGTCATGCGTGAGTTGCTCGACCTGCAGACCAAAGAGGACTGCTGTGGTCGAACAACCAGATGGGGGGCACGGGACGTTCATGCAGCGGCTTTCCCATCATATTCAGCTTGGCAGGCCGCCAATAGGGCGTTGATGTCGTTCACGCCCCAGTGACAGTCCTTACCGTTGCTGGCGCCTGTGTCGAGGCGAGCGAAGGTGGAATTGATTGTCATCGGACCGACCTCCAAGCCGGCTTCATGGGCAAGGAAGAACTGCAGACGTCCGAGGCCGATCAAATTACCAAGCAGGCGCTGCATATAGTAGTGCGAACGGTAAGTCGCGTTCAGCCGAACCTTTCCTTCGTCGACCTTGACGCTGATGTGACTGAGGCATGGCAGGTTTCCGTATGTTGGCTTACGGTCGAGCGCGCCGTCATAAATCGGAATGTCGTCCTCGAAAGGGCGCCCGCTGCTTAGCTCGTGACACGCCTTGTAGTTGCTGTGGTTCTTCAACTTCTTGAGCAAATCCTCAAGTGGATTGAACACCTTGCCCTGGTGATCGCGTTGCCGCAGGATTCGTAGTGCATAGCATCCCCAGCGACGATCGCTTCGCGCGTGGTGGATCTCCGCCATGCGTGCTGGATAAACGTCGAAGACTTCTTTGACGCCGCCGCGGAGGTAGTCTTCTAGCGGAAAGATCGTCTCGGCCACGGTGTTGACGGGCAAACCCCCTTGCGATGTCAGGAAGCGGTCCACGCGATCAAGCACGGCGCGGTCTTCGACGGACAACACGGTCGGTGTAATGACGTGGAGGAAGACGTCGAAGTCTTCTCTGGTCTTGCGAGCGGCGAGGTGGCGCGCGCCGCGCAGCCAGACTTCGGGTGCTGACGTACCTGGAATTAGTTCCATAAGACGCTCCTATGTCAGCTGCGCGGTTTGGTGGAGTTGACGCTTGAGATAGCCTTCGGAGAGCCAAGCATGGCCGGCCAGACCCCAGCGCTCCCCCCAGCTGTTGCGAATTAGAACATGCCGTGCACCGTCCTCATCCTGGCCATAGCCAACGGCTAGAACGGCGTGGCCGCCACGTTCGACATCAGGATCCCGCACGCTGATGACCCCGGCGGCGTCCGGCATCCAGAACCCGTCGGTGATGATGAGGCCAAGGATGACGCTGTTGTTGGTGTCGAGCGTTTTACAGATGTCGTCCACAGCAGGGGTCCTGATCGACATGGTCGCACGGTGAAGGGTGCCGACGTCAGCGGGCGGGCTCCAATGGGGGTGGTAAAGTTGAAGGGGCTCATACGCCCAGACCGATTCTGGGGGCTGGCCATCCTCAAAGAGAGCTGCGGCTGCGGCGTCCATCGTGGCACCAGCGTCTGGATTCGCCCCGGCTGTTCGCGCGACGGCGTGGAAAAAGAGATATTCGACGGACAGATTTTCTGAATGCCGACAATGGTGTTCGTGCGCGGCTGATGCAGCGAACGCGAGACATGATTGCCGTCGGCCCTGATGGCGAACGGGTAAAAGCTGGCTACGAAGGTCGCAATTCACGCTGATCACCGCGCGACCCCACGGCGTCTCCAATCGGCGCGGGCAGGACCGCCCGTCTCCTTGCCGTGGAGCACCAGTTGCACCGCGAAAGCGGGGTCGCTCTCGTCAGGTTCTCGCCAAGGCTGGGTTTCGCGCAGAACAAGTCGCGTTGCTCCGGGGTTCTGGGGACGAGCAATCACCACGCGGCGTGCCGGGGCACCATAAAGTAGCGGGTCGCGCGAAAAGCTCGAGGAGTCGGCGAGGACCTCGTAGCCGGCGTTGCGCAGGGCTTCGACGTCCCAGCGAAAGCCGCTGCCAACAGCCTCGTCGAGTTCGACGCGGATAAGGTCGTCAGGGTCACCGGTAATGGTGGCACCGTCGTCACTTTTGGTGACCGTCCAGACGTCGGCCCACGAGTTGCCTGGGCGGAAATCGTCGCCGGCTTCCGCCTTTAGTTTGGCGACCTTGGCTTTGCGCAGCGCATCGACGTCGGCGCGCGGAAGGATTTGATGGCCGAGCAGTCCCCAGCACGTCGCCTCGTAGCTAGTCCCCATTCGCAACGACAGTTGATAGACAATGTCGGGGTTGCGCAGGTTTGCCAGCGACCAACCCTGTGTTTGCACGTGATAGCGGTAGAGCCACCGGGGTAGGAGAAATTCGGCCGCGAAGGCGTCCGCTTCAACTTCCTGAACGTCCCGCCCTTGCGAGGGGCCGAACGGGCCTCGCTCCATAATCTCGCGGTCGATGCTGCCCTGATGCTCCAGTATTACATGGCCTAGTTCATGGGCCGCAGTGAACCGCTGTATGTGAAGCGTACGCTCTGTCGTCACCATGATGCCGCGCAGCGGCTGCGGCAAACAAAGGCCGAGTGCTGACTTAAGCGGCTTAAAGATCAGTGCGATGTCGAGTTCGGCGATGGCATCAAAGACGTCAACTTGGCCGCCGGTCTCCGACACGCGCTGCTGGAGATCGAGCGCGCGGTGGACGCGCTTTGCCGCTGCAACGGCCTGGAGCCTAGCCTCTTCGACCGGCGATCTAGCCACGGTCGGCGCTCCGGGTTGGACGCGTCTGCAAAAACTCGGCGAACCGAAGTAATTCGGCGCGGTCGTCCGCTGACAACTCTGTAGCGGCGCGCGCCAACGCGTGAACGCTCTCGGGGAGCGGCGGAGTTTCTGCTGCGCCGGAAAGCGCCTCGATGGATTGCCCGTAGACCTGAGCGAAACGTGACAGCTCGACGGCATCGACCTTTCGCCGCCCATTTTCGACCAGAGACAGCGCCGAGCGGGACAGGCCAACCGCCTCCGCGGCTTCCTCCTGCTTTAATTCCAAATATTCTCGAGCTTGGCGAAGCCGTTCGCCAATGTTGCGCCACTGGGCTGCTTCATCGCTCATGGTAAATCCTCATGCCGTCTCGGTTTCCTTCACGCGTTTGCGCTTTTTGACTTTGAGCTCACCTGTAAAGACCTTCTCCAGGCGGGGCACGATGTGATCGATCATCGCTTCGAAGCTTTCATAGCCGCCAGCTTTGATAATCTCCGGGGGCAGTTCGATGTTGAGAACTTCCTCTGTGATTAGCGTCGCATCGACGACCCTCTTCGAATCGATGGCCGGCCTGGCGCTAATGATTGAGCCACCTGACCCAGACGGCGCTGCCCCGACGACGCAGCCGTCGATGGCAGCCGTCTCCTCATCAAACCAGTCTTTCAATCCCTTGATCAGGGTCGGCAGTTTGGAAGCGAACTGCTTCTTCCGCTCTGCAACATCCGCATCCATGGCGTAGCTCCATGTTCGATTTCCGAACACGATATGGGATCCGATCCCGGAAAGTCAACATGGTAATCAGTCTGTCTGCCCGCTGTGGAGCTCCCTGGAGGTCGTCGGCCAAGCCGGGCGTCCCTTCAACTGAGACTGAGGTGCCGCACACGGCACAGCTCTGAACGGGTGAGCCAACTCCAGCTTGAAAACTGTCAGAAAACCGCGTATGTTTCTGACAGGAGATTTGGTGATGCAACGCTTGACCGAACAGATTCTTGAGCATGGGAAGCGGCTGCCAGAAGGCGCGCCCATTTCGGCGAAAAGCCTGCTTCATCTCGGCAACCGCGCTGCGCTGGATCAGGCTTTGTCGCGTCTTGTCGAGCGACGGCAGTTGGTTAGGGCTGGACGGGGGGTTTACCTCCTTCCGGTCACAAGCCGGTTTGGCACCAGGGCTCCCTCGATTCAGACTGCGGTCGAAGCCTTGGCCGCTCAGCGCGGTGAGGTGATTGTCTCCAGCGGCGCCGCCGCTGCAAATACGCTCGGCCTCACTACGCAGGTCCCGGTTCGGTCCGTCTATTTGACATCGGGCCGGAGCAGGAAAATGAGCCTGGGCAAACAGGTCGTGGAGCTTCGTCATGCGCCGCGATGGCAGCTTGCGCTGGCCGAGAAGCCAGCGGGCGAGGTCGTGCGAGCGCTGGCGTGGCTGGGGCCTGAGAAGGCCGAGGCCGCGCTACACACCCTGAAACGGAGGCTGCCGGTGACGACCTTTAGCGAACTGGTCGCGGCTGCGCCGCAGCTTCCGACTTGGCTGGCGCGTAGCGTCGGTAAAGTCGCGCATGGCTGACTCCTTCCTCCACTTGTTGGCCGAAGATCGGCGAGAGGTGCTGGGTGTGGCGGCCGATCGGTCCGGACGGCCGGCGCACCTGCTCGAAAAGGACGTGTGGGTGGTTTGGGCGCTCGCGACCCTCTACGGATCGCCGCTTGGCGAACATCTGGTGTTCAAGGGCGGTACGTCGCTGTCCAAAGCTTATCAGGTCATCCGGCGGTTTTCCGAGGATGTCGATCTGACCTACGACATTCGCGCGCTCGCACCCGATCTAGTTGGCGAAAACGGCGAGGCGCTACCCAGGACACGTAGTGAGGAAAAACGCTGGTCCAGTGAGGTGCGAAAGCGCCTGCCCGAGTGGGTTGCGGGGAGGGTCCAGCCGATCATCGCAGGAGCGCTCGCGGCTGACGGCCTGGCCGCCGCCATTCGCGTCGATGGCGAGAAACTGTTCATTGATTACGAGGTTGCGACGACCGGCTCGGGCTATGTGGCGCCGAGCGTAATGCTCGAATTCGGGGCACGGTCGACTGGCGAGCCCTCCAGCCTGCGTGACATCACCTGCGACGCGTCGGGTTTGATCGCAAGTGTGAGCTTTCCTACGGCGCGTCCACGCGTGATGCATGCAGAGCGAACCTTCTGGGAGAAGGCGACGGCCATCCATGTCTTCTGCTTGCAGGAGCGGCTGCGCGGCGATCGCTTTGCTCGTCACTGGCACGATGTCGCGCGATTGGACGAAGCCGGTTTTGCGGCGTCCGCCGTCGCTGATCGCGACCTGGCGAACGCAGTCGCGCGGCACAAGACCATGTTCTTCGCCGAGAAGGCGGCTGATCGGACACCCGTCGACTACGCGGCGGCCGTCAACGGCGGGCTGCGGCTTGTGCCCGGAGGCGATGGTCTGCAGGCGTTGGAGGAGGACTACGCCCGCATGGTCGACGACGGGCTTCTCCTGGAAGACGCCGAGCCTTTCAATGCACTCATGGCCCGATGTGCTGATATCGCCGAGCGAGCTAACCGCGTTCGTGAATAAAAAAGAACATATAGGGGGACCGTGCCGTGCGAATTTCGCGGATCAAAATTAAAGACTTCGCCAACTTTTCGGACCTCGACGTAGAGACTGGCGACAGCATCGTCATTGTGGGCGAGAATAAGGTTGGCAAGAGCAACTTCATCCGCGCTCTGCAACTGATCCTCGATCCCGGTCTTTCCGAGCGCGACCGACAGCTCGGGCTTGAACATTTCTGGGATGGGCTGGGAGCCGATAAGCTCGGAGAGACTATCGAAATTTCAGTCGACCTAACCGATTTCACCGACGATCCGCGATTGATGGCCCATCTGGGCGATTGCGTGGTGGACCCAGGTCCACCGATGGTCGCGCGCTTGACCTACCGTTTCCAGCCGAAAGCCAATCTTGGAGGCGATCCGGAGAGTCTTGCCGACTACGAATATATCATCTTCGGCGGCGACGATCCGGAGATGTCGATCGGCTCTTCGCTGCGCCGGATGCTGCCGCTCGACGTGCAGGTCGCTTTGCGCGATGCCGAGAAGGATCTGGCGAGCTGGCGCAATTCACCGCTGCGGCCGTTGATAGAGCAGTTGGCGACATCGCTCGACGAGGATGCGCGGGAGGAAATCCAGGAACTGGTCAGTGAAGCGCAGGCCGACC
>CAZZZX010000060.1:0-10277 GCA_964658585.1 uncultured Novosphingobium sp. | reverse complement strand
GACAGCCGATTGTAGAATATGCTCCTCCCGCGCGCTGACGTCATCGCGCGCGCGAAGTTTTTTCAACGCTTGATCGATCATTCTCCAACCCCCGGAGACGCTAATATCGATTTCGCCGAGCACGAACTTCGGAGACGTCGATCGGTTCCTTGCGAAACACAAGGCGGTGCGGCCTGACCGTAAAGTCCAGCTTCGTGCTGGCGGTTTTAACGCGAGCGGATGATCGTCTGCGGTTGAACGGCGCGGGTGGACGACCGCACGTCGTTACGCTCGCCTATTCGCTGGGGAAAAGATATTGTGAAGCCTAGCGCGCCCGCTCGGGCGGCGTTCCATGGTAACGTCCCTCCTTGGCGTCGATGCTGTCCCGCGTCGCCTGCAACAGGCCAAGGGAGCGCCGCAAGATATGATTTGGCTCCTTGTGTTCGCTGGCGCTCTCTTCCTTGAGGTCGGATGCGCTTTCGATCGCTTCGATCGCCTGCTCTTTGGTGAGCGCGCCATTGTCGATTAGGCTATGGATCAAGCTTTCAACGAGCAGCAAAGCGGCCTGCCCCTGCGCTTCGGGAAGCGGCGCGCGGTCCTCGCGGAAGGACGAATCCTTCGCCGACGTTTGGTACTTCATCTTCTCCTCGCGAAGTGGCGCCTGACAGCCGCTCGTAACTGCTGGATACCGCCAAAGGTTTCACTGCGACGATTAGTCACAAAACCGCTATTCGGCGCGCGAGGATTGTCCGCCGCGAAACGTTTCCTGAAACGGAATAACGGCGCAACCGTTTGATGGACACACGCGCTGCTGCGACGCGTTGTGCGGACCAAAGGAGATCATCATGGCAAAAGCACTTGCGCACTTCACCATCGAGCCCTCGAGCGCAGGTTATGTGCTCAGTATCGAGGACGAGGATGGTGCACAGCTCGACCTTACGGCGAGCCCGGAACAGCTCGACCTAATCGCCGAGGCGATCGAGGAGCATCTCGAATCCGACCTCGGGGATCTTGATGAGGTGAAGGACTGACGGCGCGCAGCCATCGCCAGAGACATTTATGCCGGGCTCGGGGCCAATCATGGCTGGTTTCAGAGTTAGGGGAGATAGTTCGTCATGGCGACAAAGATTCGTGAACTCGTCGCCTCCGCCCCGGGTGTCAGCGCAGGAGTGCTGGCGCTGCGTGCGGAACTAACTTCGGGTGCGATGAAGCGGATCGCGCGCCTTATGCTGATCGGTCGTGAGGTGTCGATCCAACAAGGTCATGACGCGGTCTGGGCGATTGTCCGTCGGCCGGACAGTGGCGGACTCGCCGTCCGTGTCGCGCACACGCCCGGCGGGTGTACCAAGATCAGGAAGCGCGAGGCGACTGCAGAAGCTATCACGCTCGAGGTCGACAGCGCGATCGGCCGCCAGACGGTTCATGTCTCTACCCACTCGCCGGATTTGTCGGTGCTCCGGATCACCTCCGACTTGACGCCGATATCGGATCTACTCGTGCCCTTCCTTCCACGCGATCTTTATCCGCTCGGCGTCAAGGATGACCCGCTACGGGCTATCGGCAAGGTCGAGGCAGCGCAACGCGGATTAAACTCCGGCCTCCTCTACTTTCACCTGGATGAGCCGGCGTTCGGCAGCGTCCTCTATTTCCAAAATCTGACCGCGATGAATGATTATTACATCGCGACCAAGACAACCCCGGACGGTGCGGTCGGGGGCGTTTGGCCGGAGCTTGGGTACCTGCCGCCGACGCCGCCGCAAAGTGGACGGCCGCCGGTCGATCCGCTGCCCGCCGACAAAAGCGTTACGGTCTCAGACGCAATCATCGTCTTTCATGGCGATACCGCCTGTGATGAACAGCACAGCGCGCGGCGTTTCCTTCAGATGCTCGGTGCTGCCTATCGCCGGCTCGACTTTCCGCCGACCGTGTACCGGGATTGGCCCGCACGCGCGGAAAAGACGCTCAAAGATCTTAAGAGAGCTCCCGAGGCTACGATCCGCCACTACGGGCATCCCTATATCCATCCCTACACGGGAACCGAATATCCCGATGTGATGGTGCAGATGTCGATCATCGCAGCACTGCACGACTTCGCGGCGTGGCAGGGGCAGCCGATCGCCTTCGAGGACGAGCTCGCCGAGGGTCTCGATAAATTCCACGATCGGCGCCTCAAGACGATGCGGCGGTACCTGCCTAATGTCGGAAAGGACAAGGATAAGCTCGCAGTCGACAGCTGGTATCTTTATCATCCCCTGCTGAACCTCGGGCGCATGGCGCTCGCCGGTGATCAGCGCTCGAAGCGGCTCTTCCTGGCATCGCTCGACTTCGCGATCGCCGCCGCCCACCATTTCAAATATGCGTGGCCGATCCAGTTCAAGGTGAACGACTTCTCGGTGATCGTCGAGGCGCGGAACGACGATGGCCTCGGCCAGACCGACGTCGGCGGCCTCTTCGCCTATGTCATGGTGCAAGCCTATGAGATGACGGGCGAAGAGCGCTTTTTGCACGAAGCCCGTGCGGCGGTCGACGCGGCGCAGGGCATGCGCTTCGAACTCAACTACCAGGCCAACCTGACCGCCTGGGGGGCATCCGCCTGCCTGCGCCTGTGGCGCATCACCAACGAAGAATATTACCTCCGTCAAAGCTATGTGTACCTCGCGAGCTTCTTCCACAATTGCGCCATCTGGGAGTCACGCATCAAGGCCGCCGTGCATTACAGCAACTTCCTCGGCGTCACCTGCCTCCACGACGGACCCTATATGGCGATCTACGAGTGTTTCGACAGTTTCACCGCATTCGAGGGTTATCTCAAGGACAGCGGCCCCGAGCTCGATCCCGCAGCTCGAATGCTGATCAGCGAATATTGCAAATACGCACTCTACCGTGCCTGGTTTTATTATCCGGATGCCCTTCCGGCTGACGTGCTCGCGACCGACAACCGCAACGGCCATATCAACGCCAAATTGTCGTTCCCGCTTGAGGATATATATCACGACGGGCAGCAAGCCGGGCAGGTCGGTCAGGAGGTGTATGGAGCGGGCGCCGCCTTCGTGTTCGCCAGTCGCTGTTTCCACAACGTTGAAGGCGCGCCCTTCCGGATGTTCTGTGACCACTTTTTGATGGCAAGCGAGCGCAATTCGGAAAAGTCGATGAGCCTAGAGCTTGGCGGTGGCGATGCGTGCAAAGCGCGCCTTAGTTTCGTCCGAACCGGCAGGCGAAAGCTGCCCGCCCTAAGCGTGATCACAGCAGGCGGTGATCGCATCAGGCCCCATCATAGCGAGCCCGACCGGGTTGACTTCAACGTGCCGGCCAATGGTCGCGTTACGGTCAATTGGTGAAGCGGTGCCAATGATCGACCCGCAGGCCGTCTTTCATCGTGAACAGGTTCGGGGATGACGTTTCCTGTTGACCGGCTGGTGCTGGTACCTGACGATATCGACCTTTCGCGATCGCCGCTCGCGGGGCATCTCGATGTCGAAACCTACGTGCTGGGCGCGTTCAACCCGGGCCTGACTCGCCTTGCTAATGGTAATCTGCTGATGATGGTGCGCGTCGCCGAAGCGCTGCGCGAACCGGTCCATGGTGGGCATGTCCATTCCATCCGTTGGGATGCGGGGCGATATGTCGTCGATGCATGGCCTCTCGGCGGGGCGGATACTGCCGACCCGCGCAAGTTCAGGCTACACGGCGGCGGCTGGAAGATCATGGCGCTGACGTCGCTGGCCTGGTTACTGCCTGTCGAACTCTCGCCTGACGGCCTGGATATCGTCGCGCTCCATTATGAAAAGGCGATCGCGCCGAACTATAGTTTTCAGTGCTATGGTATCGAGGATGCCCGCATCAGTTGCGTCGACGGTGCCTATCTGATGACGACCTGTTCGGTCAGTCCTGAACGGCAATCCACGACGTTGTACACGTCCGACAACGGCCTTGACTGGATGTTCGACGACATCGTCCTCGATCATCAGAACAAGGACATGCTGATCTTCGAAGGGTTGGTCGACGGACGATATTGGGCTCAGACCCGTCCGTTAGGTGACATGTATTTCGCCTACCCGCCGGGCAGCGAGTGGCGGGCGGGGCCGTCAATCAATCTCGCGACATCCCCGGATGCCCGGCATTGGAAGCCACACCGGGAACCGGGTATCCGGCCCCATTCGGCGACAGTCGCCTCTGCGCGGATGGGCGGTGGAACGCCGCCGATCAAGTCCGACGATGGTTGGCTTACTTTGTGGCACGGCGTCGAGCCAAAGGAACTTGTCGGGGTCTACCGCACCTATTGGTCCATCCTCGACGCGGCTGACCCAAGCCGAGTTGTCCATACGGAGCATGAGCCGCTTCTCGAGGCGAGACCCGACCTTACCAAGCCAATCGAGCATCAGATGTACCTGCGCGATGTTGTGTTCACGACCGGCATAGCTGAGGCGGGCGATCATTATATTGTCGCCTCGGGAGAGGCGGATCTCGCTTGCCGCATCACGCATATCCCGAAACGCGTCTTTGCAGAACGGCCGCGATCCAAAGCCATCGATGCGCAATAGTGTGTTCGATCATCGGTCGCGTTTTTCCAAGGGGTACGGCATGGTGACAAGTTCGTTCGGCTCCCGGATCAAGTGCGACTGCGACGTGGTGCTCATCCTGAGCGGGGCAATGCTCTCGGCGCGTTCGAGGCGGGCACGTATGAAGTGCTGCATGAGCACAAGCTCAAGCCGGGTTGGATCATCGGAGCCTCGATCGGGGCGATCAACGGTGCGCTGATCGCCGGATCTTCATCGGACCAACGCTTGGACATATTGCGCAGTCTCTGGCGGCTCGATGACCGTGACACTGGATTGCCGCCGCGTCACTCGCTTTCGGGCACGTTCGACGTCGCACGACGCACAGCGGCCGTCGGCTGGACAATGTTGGCGGGAAGAACAGATATCTTCCGGCCAGACCGTGATAACCCTGATATTGTCTTCACGGCATAAAAGCCGTCACGCTTACATTGCGATGTTGACCCTAAGCTCGGTTTTGACCGCATGGGCGCCGCTATGAAGTGTTTGCTCGTGCCTTTCGCTGGCGCTGGCAAGGATCCCAGCGGTCCGTTCGGCCGAGCGCTCGATCGCTGGTGCGGTGGAGCGGATATCGCAACCTCCCAACGATTCTGGCGATCTAGCGACCGGACTGGCTGTCGGCCGCAATGAGGCGTGGAACGGAGTTCATGCGGCTCATGGGCACGTCGAACCACCGCCGCCATCGAGCGGCGACGGATCTTAATCTCCATTAGCTTCAAATGCTTAGAACCAACTTTGCCCTTGAGCGTTTCTCAGTCTCTAGGCCAGGAGTTCATCATGAAAATCCTTTTTTTCGGAAGTCTCGCTTTTGCGCTCGGGCTTTCGGCCGTAGCCAATGCGCAGTCCGTCTCGCCGACAAAATTCGTTACCGCGGCGGGCGCAAGTGACAAATTCGAGATCGAGTCCGCGGAGCTTGAGACCACGTCGGCGAACCACGCCATCGCGCAGTTCGCAAACCAAATGATCACCGATCACACGAAAAGCACGCAGATGGTGAAGCAGGCCGCAATGGCGGACAGCTTAAAGCCGAAGCCTCCGATGCTGGATACGAAGCAGACGAAGGATCTCGCCGCACTCCGCGCCGCTAATGGAACCGCCCGCGACACGCTCTATGTTAGCCAACAGAAGTTGGCGCATGCCGCAGCATTGAACCTGATGCAGAGCTACGCGTCGACTGGAACTGCCACCAATCTCAAGAACGCTGCCGGACAGATCGTCCCGATCGTTCAGATGCATAAGGACATGATCGATAAAATGTAGGTTTGCGGTGATAGGCCGCTCGTAACAACGGGCGGCCCAACACCACATGTAATTTTGACCATTGATGCGCGCTGCCTACGATCAGTTCCGGTCGGATTTATGTAGGGAACGACTTTGCCAAGTCCGACGAGGCCGCGTTCGAAAAGCGAGGCCTGGGCGATCAGCCGTAACACATCGATACTGCAGAGCCCCGACGTAAGCGTGTCGGTCGGTAGAATGCCGTTGCTGTCCACGGTCTCAGCGCCACTTGCCATCCGGTTGACATAGAGGCGGTTGCCGTCGCTATAGACGATAGCAGTCCCGTCGACCACTTCGGCGGGCTCAATAGCGCGCTGTCGAATACAGTCTACAGCCTGACCCGCAACGCGATGCGCGAGCATTTTGGTAAGTTCGGCCTCGCCCCGTGCGCTCCGCAGCGGTGAGGCGACAGCCGTAAGAGGTGCAGCTAGCAGCGCGCTCACAAGAAGGGGCTTTTAAATTCGCATAGTGCTAGTAATCCCCTTTAGTGGATCGGCCATTATGTGTAATAAAATGATCTGCACTGAGCCGTCAAGGCTTCTGCTTCGGCTTCGGGTTCCATGGCGGAGATCTCGATGATGCCGTCGTCTCCGACTTTGTCGGGTCAGCGTTTGATCGTCGTCAGACGCGTAATTAGGCCGCATCAGCTATCTGTTGCTTTGCAGATCAGTATCGAGGATCGGGTAGGCTTTCTTCTCAGATCCGGCGAACTTGCTCGCGGGAATGTTCTTGCGGTTAAATTCCCATAGCTTCGCCATTTCCTCTCTCTAAATTCGGAAACACCTCGAGGCTCGCTCGGTTCAGTGAACGCAGATCTGGTAACAAGGGTCTGTTATCGCAGGGCGATAGTGCATAGGTTGAGGCGGTGGCCGCCCCACCTGAACTTTTTCCTATCTATCCTTGGATCGACTATGCGGGAAGGAGAGCGGTGTGGTATCGTCAGTCCTCACGCCGGATGGACTGCTGAGTTGATGAGGCCAACGAACTCACGGCGGGCACGGTTCTATGGGAGATCAGAGGGCATGCTCACAAGGTGGGATATGTCAGCCCGCTTTCCAAGCGTTCCCCGCTCCATTGTCGAATTGGCGACGGCGACGGGACTCGTCTTTGCGATCACAGCTTTGCGTCTGGTCATTGACCGCCTTTACGCCGGGGTGGTGCCCTATCCCTTGGTTTTTCCTGCTATCGCGTTGGCTACGATCTTCGCCGGGCCGCGCTCGGGCGCAACTGTACTTGTCGGCGGTCAGATACTGGCATGGTATCTCTTCGGGCCGACCAAAGGCAGTTTGCGTCCGCCACGACCGGGGATGTGGTCAGCCTCCTGCTCACGACCTTAGCCCAGCTAACGCTCCTTTGGTTCGTGGCCAGTTACCGCGCATCGGAGCGGAACTCCGTCAGGCTTCGCCAGGAGCATAGCGAGGAACTGGAGCGCCTCGTCGCTCTTCTCCGAGACCAAGCCGATGCAAACGAGCAGATGCTTGCGCAAGAAATGGCGCTCAGCGAAACGAGGCGGAATCTAGAAGCGATATATCAGGCAAGCGAAGATGGTCTGGCGCTGTGCGAAGCTTCATTCGACGAGCAGGGACGCGTGGTTGAGTATCAGGTTCTCGAAGTCAACCGCGCGCATGGCGAACTGACCGCCGCAACCCGCGAGCAGATGCTGACAAAGCCCATCAGCACCATCTACCCGCCAATCGATCCGCGCTGGTGCGAGACAGCCGAAAAGGTGCTCAAAACCGGCATCATGCATAATTTCGATATACGGAGCAGGGCGACGGGTCGCTGGCTCAACATCCGGACGTCGCGTGTATCCGACAAGCTGTTCCAGCAAACCTTCGTTGACGTCAGCGATCGCCACAGGCTGGAAGAGCAGCGCCGTATGTTGCTGAAGGAGATGAGTCATCGGGTGATGAACAATTTTCAGATGGTAGCGGGCTTTTTGCAGATCCAGGCCGCAACCGCCGGATCGATGGCAGCAGAACATCTCAACGCTGCCGCAGGCCGTGTGTATGTGCTCGCCAAGCTCCATTCGTTGCTGGCATATAGCGAAAGCGAAGGGGATATCGACGCCAGCGCCTATATCAGGGAGCTGTGCGGCCATTTGCCCTCGACATTTCCCCGACCCGAGGTCACGATGGTGTGCGAGGCAGACGCCATTCAGCTCCCGGCCGAAAAGGTCGTCGCGCTCGGCTTTGTGATCAGCGAATTGGTCACCAACAGTGCGAAATATGCATATACTCCCCCGGCCTCCGGCGTGGTCTACGTGACCCTGCGGGGCACCTCTGACGCCTGGACGCTTATCATACGCGACCATGGCCACGGCTTCACGGATACGTCGCCAAACCCAAAAGGCGGCATGGGTACCCGCCTTGTTCAGCGGTTCGTACATCAAGCGGGCGCGGAGATCATCACCACGAGCGACAACGGGGTGGAACACCGGATCATATCTCCACGTCGAGTGTCGTCATCGACTTGATTCAAACTCATTCAAGGTCTTCGGTCCGGCTTAACTTAGAGGTGGCTCGGAGAAACTGCACAGCGGGATAAGTAGATTGTCGGCCCGACGGCAGCCAGAATGGCTGTACACAGGAGGCATGACGAGCAAGCGACCGCGCGGGAATCATAGTCCGGCATTCAAAGCGAAAGTGGCGTAGGCCGCGGTGAAGGGCGAGAAGACACTTGCCAAGTTGGCACAGCAGTTCGACATCCATCCCAATCTGATCAACCGATGGCGAGCGAAGCTGCTGGAGGGCGCGGCTGACGTGTTCGGCTAGGAGCGGCTCCGGCCGAGCCCGCGGTCGATATGAAGGTGTTGCCCGCGAAGATTGGCGAGTTGACGCTGGCGAACGATTTTTTCGCCGGTGCGCTCGGGAAGGCGGACTGTTGCCGAGCGCAAAGTGATGATCGACCGTTCTCACGATCTGCCGGTCTCACATCAGGCGCGGCAGCTCGCATCAGTCGCGGCAGCATCTATTATCTGTCTCGTCCGGTATCGTCCGCCGATCTGGCATTAATGCGCTGGATCGACGAACTGCACATGACCTACCCGTTCGCCGGCAGTAAGATGCTTCGGGATTTGCCCGGCAGCGAAGGCGTGAAGGTCGGGCGGTTTCACGTTACGACGCTGATGAAGAAGATGGGCATTGCAGCGATCTATCGCCGGCCCAACACCTCGAAACCGGCGCAGGGACACCGGATTTACCCGGTCTTGCTACGAAAGCTGGCGGTCACGCGGCCGAACCAGGTTTGGGCGACCGACATCAGCTACGTCCCAACGGCGCGCGGCTTCGTCTACCTTGAGCAAGAAGTCGCCCGGCTTCCCGGCGCCACCGAAGGTAAAAACACGACGCTCTTGATAACGATTGTCGTACCATCCATATACCATCCGTGTGGATGGCGAAAGATCGGGTATGGCTGACTGGAAAGAGGTTCGGCCGAGGACCGACAGCGAAAAGATCACGATCAATCTTGGATATGTCGACCTTGGGCATATCGACCTGCTCGTGCGCGACGGGTTCTACGGAAACCGCACCGACTTCATCCGCACCGCGATCCGCAACCAGCTCGACCGCCACGCCGATGCGGCGGAGAAGTCCATTCGGCGGCTCAACCTCGATCTCGGAATACGCCACATCACGCGCGCCGATCTTGAAGCGGCGCGATCACGCGGCGAGATGTTGGATATCCGCGTTCTCGGTCTCGCGTCGATCGCCGCCGACGTCACCCCCGATCTGGCAACGGAGACGATCGCTTCGCTGACCGTGCTCGGCGCGCTCCAGTCCAGCGCAGCGATCAAGACCGCTCTGGCCGACCGCATTCACTGAACTTCGACCGAACGGAAACACGAAAATGCGTATGCACCCTTCTATCCTGGAAGCGACCCGACTGACGCGAGATGGCCGGCTCAGCGATGCAACGGCGCTGCTGCGCGCGATGTTGACCGAAGCCGTTGATGCGCGGACAAGCAAAGAACCGGTCATCCTGCGTAGCGAGCCGGTCCGGTTGCCCCGAGCGGATGACGCTCTGGCCTCCCGTCGGCGCCCATCATCGGCCTGCCGAGAGGGCGGCAGCTTCGAAGCGCTAACGCACTCCAGTCCGCGCGGACGCCTCAAGTATAAGCTTTATGTCCCGGCGTCGGCTGCGCCGGGTTCGCCTCTTATCGTCATGCTCCACGGGTGCACGCAGACGCCGGACGACTTCGCTGCTGGTACCGGGATGAACCGGCTCGCTGACGAGTTCCGGTTCCTCGTCGCATATCCCGAACAGTCCCGATCGGCGAACGCGTCACGCTGCTGGAACTGGTTCCGCGCGGAGGACCAGCGAAGGGGTTCCGGCGAGCCTGGGATGATCGCCGGAATGACCCGCGACGTCGTGTCCGGTCACGGCGTCGATCCGAAGCGTGTTTACGTCGCCGGGCTGTCTGCCGGCGGCGCAGATTTCAGAGCATAGATCAGGACTTCTTCC
>CAZZZX010000059.1:0-10443 GCA_964658585.1 uncultured Novosphingobium sp. | reverse complement strand
TGGTGTTTCGCGAGGCGTCGACCACCGCCGCGATGATGCGCGGGTCGAAATAATAGTCTGCCGGGTAGCCAAGCGCGGCGAACTGCTGCGCTCTTATGGCCTGGGCCGTTTGCTTGTCGATCGTGTAGAAATCACCCTTGAAGCGGCCACGCGCGAGCGAGACGTTGCCGTCGAAACGAAGATCGGGCGTGGCGATCCAGCTGCTTTCCAGCTCGACGCCATAGGTATTGGCATGCGGAATGTTGCTGACACCGCCGGCATAGGGCACCGGATCCTCGGCGGTGAATTGGAAGTTCTTGTACCAGTAATAATAGGCCGATGCGTTCACGCGAAGCCGCTTATCGAAGAAGTCGTTCTTGGTACCGACCTCGGCCGCGTAGACGATCTCCTTCTTGTAGGTGGGCGGAACCTCGATCGCGCCGACGCCGGACGCGGTGCCGCTGGGCTTATAACCCTTCGATCCGGTGGCATATACCATGTTACTGGGCGTGATGCGGTATTCGGCGCTGACCTTGCCGGTAAACGCATCGCTGATCGTCTTTCGGTCACGCGGCGTGGCGGCGTAATATTCGGTAAGCTGGTCGGTCGACTTGTCCCAGCTATAGCGTAAGCCGCCGATCAGATTGAGCCTGTCGGTCGCGTGCCAGGTCGCCTGTCCGTAGCCGGCCGCGGAGGTGTGCTGATAGGGACTGTCGGTCTGGAAGCTGACGCTCTGTCCGTTGGTGGGATCGAAGACGCCGGCGCCGAGGTTCGAGTATTCGACGATATGTTGCAACGCATGCTGGCGTAGGTAGAAGCCGCCGACCACCCATTCGACCTTGTCGTTGGCGGTAGATTGTAGCGAGACCTCCTGGGTGAAGGTGCTGCTCCGGTCCTGCCAGAAGACCAGGTTGTCGTAATAGTCGGCATATGCGAAGCGATCATTGTCACCCGTCTGATGCTTGTTGAGGAACTGATAGGCGCTGACCGACTTCAGAGTGGCGAAATCATCGAACGTCTTGGCCAGCGTCAGATAGGCCATTCGCGTCTTCGTGCGGAATTTGCCTGGATAATCCTGCGAGACCACCCGCGGATTTTTGTTGGGATCCGCGACGTAGTTGGTGCTGCCGTTCAGCGGATCGTCGCTGCACAGCAGGCACTTCTGCTCGAACGCGTTGTGATTGGCGTCGAAGGTCTGGCCTGAAAGGGTGGCCGAGAAGCTGTCGGTCGGCTGCCAGAGCAGCGCGGCATGAGCACCCAGATTGTTTGCGTCGTCGAGCGGATAGTGTTTGTCGCCGGGCACCGCGTTTGAATACGCATAGCCGTCGTGGCGCAGATACTGGATGCTGGTGCGCAATGCCAGCGTCGGCGCCAGCGGGATGTTCAGTGTGCCGTCGGCCTTGACGTAGTTATAGTTGCCGTAGCTGACATTGGCCTCCCCGCTCCATTGCCCGAGCACCGGCTTTCGCGTGATCACGTTGATCGCGCCTCCGGTCGACGTCTGGCCGAAGACGGTCCCCTGCGGCCCGCGCAACACCTCGATATGATCGACGTCGAGCAGGTCCTGGTTCAGCGCGATGACGTTGGCGATGTAGACGCCGTCAATGTGGAAGGCGACACCGGGTTGCGAACTCGGGGATTGGGCGGTCTCATAGCCTACCCCGCGGATCGCGACGACGCGCTCCGCGCCTTCGCTCTTGGTCACCGTCAGTCCAGGCACGAAGCCGTTCAGATCGGCGAGCTCGTTGATATTGCGCTCCCGCAACGCGTCTCTGGAAATGGCGGTGATCGCAAGCGGCGCGGTCTGCAGCTTGGTCTCGTGCTTCTCACCCGTCACGATGATGTCGCTCAGGCCGTTGCGTGGCGCGTCGGCGGTCGCCTCGGCCTCCGTCGCCGACGAAGTCGCCTGTGCCAGCGCGGCGGACGCACTCATTGCCGTGAGCGACACGCTGACGGCCAGCGCAGTGTATCGGATGCGCGTCATCGATCGAAATCCCCCTTTTTTGTTTCCTCCCCGCTGGCGCCGATTTACCCGGTGACTTTCAAGTAAGTTTCAATGGATGGTGACAGCCGTCTTGTGCCTGCACGCACAAAAAGTTGATCTGCCCGTCCGCGAGCGCCGTCCGGATGTCGATGTCCGCGTCGTCACGGCGCCTCCGCCGTGAAGCTGGTGCAAATGGGCGTGCGCCTCAGAAGCCATCGATCTTGGCGGGCGCCGGGCCTCGCGAGAACCGCGACAGCGGAACAGATCAGATCTGGGTCATGATCATGTCGACCAATGCGCAGGTCGCGCGATCCTGCAATCCCGCGCGCCGCATCAGCAGGACCTCGAGCGCAGGCGACGTCCCGGGCGCGAGCAACGGCCACAGATCGGACCGCGACGACGCCTCGACCAGCGGCACCGGGAGCAACCCGATCCCGAGGCCGAGACCGATCATCCAGGCCGCCTCGTGGACGCTGTCGGCCATGCCGCTCAGCCGGGTGCCGAAGCCATGGCTCCGACGGAAGGAGGTCAATGCCGGCGGCTCACCCTCGCCGAACGCGACAAAGGCCTCGCCTGCCACGTTCGCCGGATCCTCGATCGTTCGACCGTACAGCATATGACCGGGTCCACAGTAGAGTTGCGTCGCCTCGGTGGTGAGCAGCTCGTAATCGATCTCGGGACGCCGCGTCTCGTCGAAGCCGATCCCGAGCATGGCGTCGCCCCGCGCCAGCGCGCCGACGATATCGCGCCAGGCGGCCGCCTCGAAATGCAGTTCGACATCGGGGTAGCGCTTCTTGAATCCGGTCACGCCCGCATCGAGCGCCGGTGAGAAGACGTGCGACACGGTCATCACCGTCACCATGCCGCGCAGGAGACCGGTCACATGTCCGATCTCGGCGGGCTTGGCGCTGATCATCCCGATCATCGCCTCTGTATCGCGCAGCATCACCGCGCCGGCCTCGGTGAGCTGCACGCCCGCATTGCTGCGGACGAACAATTGCGCGCCCACGCTCTCCTCGAGCCTGCGCAGAGCGACGCTCACGCTTGGCTGACTGACGTTCATCCGCGCCGCCGCGCCGCCGATACTGCCGCTCCGCGCGATCTGGACGAAGTATTTGAGCAGATTCCAATCGAGATTGCGCGTGAACCGATCGAGCGTGCTCATGCAACGGCCATATCAGCTTTTTCCGCCCCGCCTATCCCCGGCATAGGAGAGGCGGGACTACCGCGGCGCGTCGGATTCGCTCACGCTCTTATCGGGACAAGCGGAAAGAGATACGACAGCGATGGCGAGCAAGAAGTTTCATCTTGGTTGGTTCACCAATTTTACGCCGGACCTGTGGAACGAGCCCTTCGCCAACGGCGGCCAGCCCTGGGACGGCCGCTTCCATGTCGAGTTCGCGCAGGCACTCGAACGCGCCTGCTTCGATTACCTGATGCTGGAGGACAAGCTCGCCATCTCGCAGGTCTATGGCGGAAGCTCCGAGGTCTATCTCAAACATGCCATGGGCATGGTGCCCAAGGCCGACCCGGTGCCGCTCGCCACGCTGATCGCGGGTGCGACCTCGCGGCTCGGCATCGTCGCGACGATGTCGACGATGGCCTATCCGCCCTTCCTGCTCGCACGGCTGTGCTCGACCGTCGACAGTCTCGCCGGCGGCCGCTTCGGCTGGAACATCGTCACCAGCGCGGAAGATGCCGCCGCCCAGAATTTCGGCATGGACGCGCTGCCCCCGCGCGAGCTGCGCTACGATATGGCCGAGGAATATATGGACCTCTGCTATCGCCTGTGGCGGTCCTGGGACACCGACGCGGTGATCCTCGACCGAGAGACCGGCACCTATGCAGACTTCACGAAGGTGCGGCCGGTCGATTTCGAGGGTCGCTTCTTCAAATGCCGTGGCCCGCTCAATACGGTGCCTTCGCCCCAGGTCGTGCCGACCCTGGTGCAGGCGGGTGGATCGCCCAAGGGTCGGTCGTTCGCCGCGCGCCACGCGGACTCGATCGTCGCGGCGGCGGACGGCATTGCCGGGATGAAGGCCTATCGGGACGATGTGCGCGCCCGCGCGGCGGAACAGGGGCGCGATCCGGAAGACATCAAGATCCTGTTCATGATCGCGCCGGTGCTCGGCGAGACCGAGGCCGAAGCCCGCGACCGCTATGCCCGCATGGTGGACGCCCCGCATTTCATCGAGACGTCGCTCGCGTTCATTTCCGCGATCACGGATATCGATTTCAAGCAGTATGACGTCGATCAGCCGCTGCCCGGCTATCTGCGCACCAACGGCGAACAGGGATCGCTCGACGCATTCCAGCAGCACGGCAGCGGCAAGACGCTGCGCGAACTCGTCGTCGAAGCGTCGGGCGGGCTGGCGGCGTCGATCGAGTTGATCGGCACGCCGGACCAGGTCGCCGACCAGATGGGTGCAGCGATGGAAGAGGTCGGCGGCGACGGCTTCCTGATCACGACGCCGGGCCAGATGTTCAACCGCCGGATGGTGGCCGAGGTCTGCGACGGGCTCGTCCCCGCGCTCCAGCGTCGCGGACTGGTGCGGACGCAGTATGAGCATAGCCTGCTTCGCGACAATCTGCGGGCCTTCTGAGACGCGGCGGGATGCTCGATCGACGAACGGTGCTGGCCGGCGGCGGCGTGCTGGCGAGCGTCGCCCTGGTCGGCCGCGGTGCCGCCTCAGGTGTGTTCGGCAACCTGTCGCAAGCGCAGCTCGATGTCGCCTACGATCAGGCGAACTGGGCGCCGAACGCGGTTCAGGTGCAGCAGCGTTACGTCACGCGGTCCGCCGCGGTCGCCCGGGAGATGCCGCCCGTGACGCGGCGCTATGGCGCCGGCCCGCATCAGTTCGTCGACATCTTCGCGCCGCCCGGCGCGCGCGGGGCACCGGTCTTCGTAATTATCCATGGCGGGGCCTGGCGGCTGGCGATGCGCGAGGCCTATTATGGGCCGGCGCCGGCGATCGTGGCGGCGGGGTGCGTGTGCGTGGTGGTCGGGTTCGATTGCATTCCCGATGTCACGATCCCGACGATGGCGCGGCAGATCCAGCGCGCGCTCGGCTGGATCACGCACAGGATCGGCGAGTGGGGCGGCGACGGTGCGAACCTTCACCTCATCGGCCACTCGTCGGGTGCGCATCTTGCCGGCGTGATGGCAACCAGCGCTGATCCGTTGGGCCTGCGGGGTGCGACGATGGTGAGCGGGATCTACGATCTCTATCCGGTGATGCTGTCCTCGCGGCGCAGTTTCGTCCACCTGACCCCGCGGGAAGTGGCGACACTGAGCCCGATGCGGCACCTGGATCGCCTCGAGGCGCGCGGGATCGTGGCCTGGGGGAGCAAAGAGAGCCCCGAGTTCAAGCGGCAATCCTGGGTTTTCGCGGAGGCACTGCGTGGCATGGGCAAGCTCGACCTGATGCTGGAAGCGGACGGCCTCAACCATTTCGAGATGTTCGAGCAGCTCTACGACGCGCGCACGCCGCTGATGAAAGCGGTCCTCGCGCAGGTCTGACGCAGCCGTCTCATCGCGGGAGCGTCGCCAGGGCGGCGAGGAGTGCCTGGGTGGTCGCGGTGCTGCCCGTGACGCCACCTCGCGCCATCGCCACCACCGCGTCAGTGAAATCGGGATTGTAGCTCGCCACCCCGTCCTCGATCAGCAAGCACTCATAACCGCGGTCGTTCGCCTCGTGCAGCGTCGTCTTGACGCAGACGTCCGCCGTCACGCCGGTGATGATGAGCTGCGTGATTCCGCGCAGCCGCAGGATCTGGTCGAGCAGCGTGGCGTGGAAGGCGCCGGCACCCGGCTTGTCGATGACGATGTCGCCGGGCATCGGCGCGAGCGCCGGAACGATGTCGTTGCACGGCTCGCCTTGGATCAGATAGCGGCCGGCCGGGCCGGCCGTGCCGACCGGCGGCGTTCCGCGCGCCAGCTTGCGCGCCGGGCAATCGGCCAGATCGGGGCGGTAATTCTCGCGCGTGTAGAGGATCGGCAGCCCCGCCGATCGCGCCGCCGTCGCCAGTTCCGCCAGCACCGGCACGATCGCCCGGCACATCGCGATATCGAGTCCGCTGGCGGCCGCCCAGCCGTCGGGCTCCAGAAAGTCCCCCTGCATGTCGATGACGAGCAGCGCGGTCGTCGCCGGATCGACCACGAAGCCATGCGGAACCGCCGCGACCTTGCCGGCAATCGTGACCGAACCGCCCTCCGGCATATCGTTACCTCCTCATCGCATCCGACTCGACTATCAGTAGATTACAGGGTATTTTGCATGTCAAATCCTCCGTTGCAAATGGCGATCAGTCTCGGAGGTCTCGACCGTGATTTCGATCCAGAAAGTTGCTTGCATTCTTGCGCTAGACTTCTCCGACGAGCCATGCATCATGCTGCATCTGCGAGGAGGATAGAGCATGACCGTCGCCGCGACCATCGCGTCCCCCATCGCCGCGTCCTCCCGAACCGGTCGGCGGGTGGCACCACTCGTCGTCGGCGCGACGATCGGCAATCTGCTCAGCGTCACGCCGACCGTCACGGCGGTGTTCGGCGTCTTCCTCGTGCCGATCGCCACGGAATTCGGCTGGTCGCGGGCCGCGGTAGCAGGCGCTTTCACCTCGCTCTCGCTCGCCAACGCCGCAGCCTTCCCGTTCGCAGGGCGGCTCGCCGATCGGTACGGGACGAGACCGATATTGCTGACCGGCTATGCGCTGCTCGGCCTCTCGATCATCGGCCTGTCGCAACTCGCGCCCACACCCCTCCGTTTCTACACGCTGTTCGCGCTGACCGGGGCGATCGGCGCGCTGCCGAGCAACATGTTGATCTGCAAGCTGCTGTCGGAATGGTTCGTTCAGCGCCGCGGCTTCTGGATGGGACTGACCGGCGGGATCGGCAATGGCGTCGGCGCCACCATCATGCCGATGATCGCGGTGGCATTGATGGCCGCCTATGGCTGGCGCGGCGCGTTCGTCGGTATCGGCCTGCTCGTGCTGCTGGTCGGCGTGCCGGTGGCGTGGCTGACGCTGCGACCGCCTGCGCGCGATGCCGGTCCGGGCGTGATCGACGAGACCGCGCTGAGCGGGATGTCGCTGGCACAGGCGCTGCGCTCGCCGCTGTTCTGGGTGATCTTCAGCGCGGTGCCGGTCGGTGGCGGGTGCCTGACCGCCGTGTTTGCGAACATGGTGCCCATACTGACCGTGCATGGCATGAGCGTGGGATCGGCGACGATCGTGCTCGCCGCGTTCGCGATGACCTGTACGGTGTGGGAACCGGCGGTCGGCTGGATGCTCGATCGCAGCACCCGGCCGCGCATGGTTGCGCCATTCTATCTGTGCGCGGTCGCCGGCCTCATGATCCTCGTCCACGCACAGAGCTTTCCCTTGCTGATCGTGGGCGGAGTCATGACGGGGGTCGGATTGGGTTCCGAATTCAGCGTATTGCCCTATGTCCTGTCGCGCTATTTCGGGGTCCGCGCGATGGGGGCGATCACCGGCATCGCGTTCGCCGGTGTCCTGACGAGCACCGCGCTCGCACCGATCGGGCTCAACTATGCATTCGACAGGACCGGGAGCTATTCACCGGCGGTCTACGTCGTCGCGGCGCTGCTGGCTTACACGGCCGGCGTGTTCGTGCTGCTGAAGCCCTATCCCGAAGGCTGGCCGGAGGAGTGACGACGGGTGCCGCGCGGTTGCCACCCGACAACTCCGCCGGGACCGGCTCAGCTCACGGCGTCAAGTACCATCGCCTGGAAGCTGCGCACCCCTTCCTCCCAATAGGGAGAAAAGCGCGTGCCGAGACCGGCGGCATCGCGTGTGGCGATCGTCGCCTGGGCGGCTTCGACAAACGGCATGTCCTGCGGCAGCACCTCGAGCCACATGGCGAGATTGCCCTGCCGTGCCGCCTCCAGCGCCGGATCGGTGGCGCTGTCGCCTTCGAAATAGAGCTGCAGATCGACCTTGGTCTCGCACGCGCCGTCGGGGAGCAGGACGCCCAGCATCACATGATCGGGCGCGACCAGCATCGTGCCTGTCGGGAACAGATTGAGCGCATAGAGGCGCGGCAGCGGCGCCCCGGCGCGGGTCTTCAGGCCCGGGAGGCGCGCAGTCCAGGCGACCACCGGCTCGTCGCCGTCGCCGCCGGTCACGTCGGTGGCACCGCCGGCCAAGGTGCCGGGCGCCACGCACGGCGTGACGTTGCGGAAGAGATGCGCCTCGATCTGCGGATGACCGAAGGTCAGGTGATAATCCTCGATTCCGCCCTCGGTCGCGAGCTTCCAGTTGCCGCGATAGCGTTCCCGGATCGGGATCGCGGGCATCAGCCTGTCGAGGTCGTACTCGGCGAACAGCGCCACGGCGGGTGCGATATACTCGTCGAACGGCGGCGCGTTGCCGTCGATGTTGACGAAGACGTAATCGAGCCAGCGCCCGACGGCGATCGGCTTCAGACCCAGCGCGCCTTTGTCGAACCCCGGCGCGGCGCTCACCCCGCCACCGCCGAGGTCGGGCGTCGCAAGCAGCTTGCCGTCGAGCCCGTAGGTCCAGCTATGCCAGGGGCAGCGGATACGCGGCGCGCACGTCGGCTGCGACACGAGCCGGATCGCGCGATGGCGACAGACATTGTGGAACGCGCGGATGTCCCCGGATTTACCGCGCACGATCAGGATCGGCCAGCCGCCGAGTTCAACCGGAAGCATGTCGCCCGGCTCGGGAATACGCGCGCCCACCGTGACCGCGCACCAGCTCCGCGGAAACAGGCGCTCCTGTTCGACACGGTAGAAGGCGTCGCCGTAGAAGCGGCCGGGCAGGCCTTCCGCCTCGCCGAGCGGTCGCGATAACGCCTCGCGCGCGGACGCGATCATCGATGGTGATATGTCCATGGGGTCGATCATGGTTCGGTCCGGGATGCGCGTCCAGACGGGCGTTCGATATACCGGTGATAGCCTTTGTCTATCCGGTCCCTTTCCGGTCTTGCGTCCCTGCACCCTCGGCGGAGGCAGATGATGCGCAACGGTCGAACGGGGCGGCCAAGGCCCTCTTGAGGCAGACTTATCGACGATGCGCGGCGACCGTCCGGCCGGCGCGCAGGACGCGCCCAAGGCCCAGGCCGGCGACATGCAGGATGGCGGTCGCCACGATCATGCCGGAGAAGAACGACCCGATCGTCATCCCGCTTTCCTGCCCGTGCGCGAAACCGTGCGCGAATGCAAACAGCGCGACGCAGCCGAATTGCGGCAGCAGCGGCATTTTGCGCGCGGCGAGAATGAGGAGCGGAAAGCCGATCAGGGATGCCGCGACGATCAGCTCCGCGGCGAAGGCGGTCCCCGTCTGCGCGACGCCGAAGCCCGCGATCATCGCGGCGACGAATGTTGCGGGGCCGCGCCACTTCGCATTGATTGGGAGTTGTGCCGCCCAGATGCCGCTCATCAGCATCGCGGCCAGGTGATCGAGCCCCGTAAAGGGATGGATCAAGCCGCCGAAGAAGCCGGCAGTTTCGCCATGCCCCGGATGCGCCAGGGCGGGCGTCGCCAGCAGCACGCCGAGCGCGGCGGCGGCGAACCCGTGGCGGAACGACGGTCTTCTCACATGCTGTCTCCTTGTCGAACGGCAGTCATTGCTCGGCCGGCAGCGAGGCGAGGCCGCCCCGCGCCACGATGAACTCGGCGACCGCCCGGCCGCCCAGTCCCGCCTTTATGTTCGCGAACTGGAACGGGCGGTCGCCGCGCATTCTGCGCGAATCCCGGTCCATCACCTCGAGCGAGGCGCCGACCAGCGGCGCGAGATCGATCTTGTTGATCAATAGCAGGTCCGATCTCGTGATGCCGGGGCCGCCCTTGCGCGGGATCTTGTCGCCCGCCGACACGTCGATCACGTAGATGGTCAGGTCGGCGAGTTCGGGGCTGAACGTGGCGGCGAGATTGTCGCCGCCGCTCTCGATCAGGATCAGGTCGAGGTCCGGAAAGCTGGTCTGGAGCTGGTCGACCGCGGCGAGGTTCATCGAGGCATCCTCGCGGATCGCGGTGTGCGGACAGCCGCCGGTCTCGACCCCGAGGATACGCTCCGGGGCGAGCGAGCCTGCGCGGACGAGGAATTCGGCATCTTCTCGCGTGTAGATGTCGTTGGTGATCGCCGCGACCTGGTGGCTGTCGCGGAAGGCGCGGCAGAGCGCGTCCATCAGCGCGGTCTTGCCCGAGCCGACGGGGCCGCCGATGCCGACACGTAGCGGTGAAGAACTCATGTCCTGAACAACCTCGTATATTGGGTCTCGTGAGCCATCGTGCCGAGATCGGCGACGAACGTCGCGCCGGCGATCTGGTCGAGCGGATCGTCATCCGGCAGCGCGATCGCGCGCGCGACGAGCCGCGTCAGGTTAGGGCGCAGCGCGTGGAGGATCCTCTGCGCGTCGGTCTGGCCGAGCGGCACCAGGCGCTGCGCCGCCGACACGAGATTGGCGACTACGCCGTGAACGAACGCCGTCAGCGCGG